>CAYPYX010000072.1:0-11373 GCA_964415065.1 uncultured Rhizobium sp. | reverse complement strand
CCTGTATTTCTCCCAACGACGTAGTATGTCATGGAGTTCCGAATGCAACCGTTTTGCAAGATGGCGACATCGTGAACATCGACGTGACCACCATTTTAAACGGTTTCTACGGGGATACCTGCAAAATGTATTACGTGGGAACTCCTCGCGATTACGCGCAGAAACTGGTAGATACCACCAAAGAATGTTTGCGTTTGGGGATGGCAGAATGTAAGCCCGGCGCGCATTTGGGCAACGTGGGGTATGCCATTGCGGAGCACGCGCACAAGCACGGTTACAGCGTGGTGTATGAGTTCTGCGGACACGGGGTGGGGATCAAATTCCATGAAGAACCCGATGTTCCTCATATCGCGGATAAAAATACCGGACCGGTGTTGAAAGCGGGCATGATTTTCACCATAGAACCCATGATCAATGCGGGAAAAGCGCGTTGTAAAATCGACCGCAAGGACGGCTGGACAGCCCGAACCATTGACGGACGTTTAAGCGCTCAATTTGAACACACAATATTGATTACCGAAACCGGCTGCGAAGCCTTGACAGACGTTTACGGCGATTTTTAATTGAATATGAAACTACACGTTGTACACACCGGAAATTTCAAATTAGACGGCGGAGCCATGTTTGGCGTCGTTCCCAAAACCTTGTGGAATCGCATGAATCCAGCAGATGAAAACAATTTGTGCAACTGGGCCATGCGTTGTTTGTTGGTAGAAACGGGCGAGCGCAGGATTCTGATTGACACGGGAATAGGACATAAACAGTCGGAGAAATTCTTCGGACATTACTTCCTCAATGGCGATCATTCTTTGGAGCGTTCCTTGGGGGATTTGGGATATTCGTTCGACGATATTACCGATGTTTTATTGACGCATTTGCACTTTGATCATTGCGGTGGAGCGGTTTCGGGGGATGAAAATAGCGGTTATACACCGGCGTTTAAAAATGCCCAATACTACTGCACAAAAATCCAGTGGGATCACGCTTGTAATCCCAATCCACGCGAAAAAGCATCGTTTTTAAAGGAAAATTTCATGCCTTTGTTGGATGCTGGGGTGATGCACTTTTTGGAAGAAGGCGATGTGTTGGCGGATTGTATTGAGATCAAGGTAGTTCACGGTCACACAGCCGGAATGATCACGCCATTGATTCATTTGGATAACGGCAAGAAGGTGTTGTACGGCGCGGATTTATTTCCGAGTTCGGCGCATATCAAGCCCAATTTTGTAATGTCGTACGACATTGAACCCTTAAAAACCATGTCGGAACGCGAATCGGTAAATCGAAGAGCTTCGGAACAAGGCTGGATTTACTTCTACGAGCACGATTTATCGGTCGAAGCCTCATTGGTTCACCTCAACGACAAAAACCAATTTGAAGCGGCGGAGATGGGTGAATTGGGGAGATTGGTGGGGTAGGTGGATGTTGAATAAAGTCCTTTTGAGTGGCGACAATGAAGGTATATTTAATTAAAACCCCTGAATACGAAATTGAGGAATTTCGAGCTGTTTGTGATTTTTTAAATTGCTATGACGGGATTTTAGAGTTTATACCGTCTTTTTACGAATTCAATAAAGGCGAATTTTATTTCTTACAATACGAATTATTCCCAGAACATGTTTTCAGTTATCCTTCGAATGAAACCGCTATTAAATTTGATTCGAATCGTGGAGCTCCTTTGAGCTGGAGAGAATTGTATTCATTATGCGATTATTACAGGGAGATTTTTCGAATTGAAAACGACGCTTTTGTTGTGCTATTAACAAAAAGAAAGAACTCATTAAATTGGTTTAGCTCTTTCGATAGAAGACGAAATATATTTGTTAATACCGCTGAATGGAATCAATTCACTTCCGTAAGTTCCAAATATCCTATTTCATATCAAATATTGGAGAATATTATGAAGTCTCTAATGAACTTGGATATTGCTAATGATAAAGATACCTACCTCCATGAGCCGGTCAGAGGATGTATGAATGACTTTTGTGTCAACAAGAATCAGATTATCATTAAATTGCAAACAGCCAACATTTGTTTACAATGTATGGAACGAATAAAAATGGAACAAATTGATGTTAAAATCATTCAGCAAGTTCGACACATTTTTAACGACATACGTAACGAGTTCATTTTTTTGAATGATCAAGTTCATACAGAACCGACGGCTATGGTGATAGATAAAAACGGCAAGATTCTGCTGCCTGAATTCAAAATTGAAATAAAGCTTTCACCACTTTTTAAAACGCTGTATTTATTTCTACTGACCAAAGAAGAGGGCGTTACATTAAATGAATTATCGGATTTCAAAAAGGAACTATTGGCCATTTATTTAAAAGTTAAGCCATATGCAATAATGGATCAAGCCCTTATGAGCATTCAGAATTTAACACATCCTTTGGGTGATGGCTTTAATCCGGCTAAATCACATATCAACAAGAATATTGTAGATTTATTAGGCGATCCCTTGTCGGAGTTTTATAAAATTTCTGGTGAAAAGGGTAAGTCTTTTTCTGTAAAAATTCCCCGGATTTTATTGGATCTGCGATTATTAGTTTAAGGTTTTGCAAGGTTGCGAATGATATTGCAAGGTTATTGTTTTGTGTAGGCTTTTTTTTCGTTTTTAACTTTGTTGTAATAATCTCCATGGAGATTTTATATATACGCAAAATTTGAAACATGAGAATTAATAACCCACAATTAAACGAAGCAAGAAAAATTCCGAATTTTACTTTGGACTTGTTACAGTCGATTCCCAAAGAAGATATTGTATTAATTGAATTTCCCATAGGCAATAGTTGGTCAGGAAAGATAACTATGTATTATTTCCTTGATAATGAATTTCTTTGTAGTGAAAAAGGCTTTTTGGCGAATGACGATTTCTACAAACAGTTTGACTTAGAAATTATGCAACATTACTATGAAATGGAAGTAGATTCTTATAAAGTTTCAAATAATGAGCTGTTAAATGATCAGCCGGATATATCGATCCCTTTTGTTCGAGTAGGCTCAAAATATGGTATAGATTTTTGTTTTAATCGTAGAGTTCAGTTCATCTACAAAAGGCAAAAATTAGTTTTTCAAAGAAACGGAAGCTTCTATGCAATTTATCATCCATACAGAGTGTTTTATCACTTGATTGATTTTATTCTTTCAAGAATTGGATTCGAGTTGAATTTTGATTGATGGTTTGAAATCTAGTAAATTGCATGTATTTTTAATGAGAAATGAATAAAAATGATTTTTAAATATATTGAAAAATTAATACATCAAAAAAAATATTTTGATTTAAATATTTGTAATAAACTCTTTGTATTTTTGTTTAGTGTAATTTTCGTAATTTTATTAAAAGGTGAAAAAAATCATTTACCTGTATTGATGACAGTTGCAATTTTGATTATACTATACAATGGAAGTGTGTTTTTTTTTAGAATAATAAATTTTTATAAAAATAAAGAAAAATTTATTTATTTGTCGAAAAATAGATATATAAATGAGGTCACTTTTACGCCATTTTTATATTCATTAACATATCCATTTTTCTTAATATCATTTAATTATTATTTTTATGTATTAGGATTTTTGTTTTATACTGTTATGATTGTCATTAATATTTGGTATTATGTATTAATTGAAAGAATTAAAAAGGATTACGGATCTTATAATAGTGAAGAAATATATTTAGTAATAGTTCTTTTTTTGTCAATTTTAGTCAATTTTATTAGTTTTCGATTTGGAACAGTCGGTGACAATTACTTTGAAAAATTTCAACCTAAAAACATAATAAATATTTGGATTACAGACGCATCGAAATTTGATCGGGATAAATATAATGGTGAATTTTTGTTTAATTATGAAGTCTTCAAGAGGACCAAGATTTCAGCGGAAGCCGAGTTTCAAGTGATTTCAAGATTAGAACCTAAAAATAAGGTTAAATTACATCTTAATCTTGCTTTAAAGACTTTGCCCTTTATTGGGTGGGGAGTTAATACAAATGATGATTTACAAAGTAAAATTTATATAAATAATATAAAAATTGAAAATACTCAAAATTATATTTTAATTGATACAATTGATCAACCCAATATACATAATTACAAGATTGAAAATATTGAAAAGAAGAAAGTGCTTAAAGGTAAAAATGGAAAGCAGTATTTCGTGATTTTAAAATAGATTAGATATTTATTGGACAGGAATGTTTTTTAGGTTGGGTTAACAATCTAAATTAATGCTGACGTTAAATTAAGACCACACGCATAAACGATTGAATCCAATCTGACACAAACAATATCCTAGATTGATTCTTGCCCAAAGTGATTTTTTATTCATCAATTTAAAAATTCATGAACTTTTGACCTGTATTGACAAAAAAAATGATGGCGCTTCCAAAAAGCAGTGAAAGTTTCTTTATTTTTGGGAGAAAGACAGAATTATCTTCCATTTAATATATGGCAAAAACAAAAAAAGAAGTAAAAGAGAAAGCAATTGAAGTAACCCTTTGGGAAGCAGCGAATAAATTGAGAGGGAGCGTTGAGCCAGCAGAATACAAACATGTGGTGTTGGGATTGATTTTCTTAAAGTTTGCCAGCGATAAATTTGAAGAGCACCGCGCTAAACTGATTGAAGAAGGAAAAGAAAAGTACATCGAAAAGCCAGAGTTCTATAACATGAACAATGTCTTTTTCTTGGAAGAAAATAGTCGTTGGAGTTTTCTAATTAAAAGAGCTAAACAAAATGATATTGCGCTGCTCATTGATACAGCGTTACATACCATTGAGAAGAACAACAAAGCATTAAAAGGCGCATTGCCAGACAATTACTTTTCACGATTGGGATTGGATGTAACAAAATTGGCATCCTTACTTGATACTATAAACGACATTGACACAACCAAGGATCCCAAACAGGATTTAGTTGGAAAAGTATATGAGTATTTCCTTTCTAAGTTCGCGTTGGCTGAGGGAAAAGGAAAAGGGGAATTCTACACACCCAAAAGCATTGTAAACTTGATTGCCGAAATGATTGAACCCTACAAGGGAATTATTTATGACCCTGCTTGCGGTTCTGGGGGGATGTTTGTTCAGTCCATTAAATTTATTGAAGCACACCATGGCAATAAGAAAGAGATTTCCATTTATGGCCAGGAATATACGAACACCACGTACAAGTTGGCGAAGATGAACTTAGCCATCCGTGGAATTAGTGGAAACTTGGGCGAGAAAGCTGCTGACACTTTTCTAGACGACCAACACAAAGACCTAAAAGCCGACTTCATTATGGCAAACCCACCTTTTAATCAAAAGGACTGGCGTGCAGAAAATGAACTAAAAGATGACCCACGTTGGAGAGGGTATGATGTTCCCCCAAAAAGCAATGCCAACTACGGTTGGATATTGAATATGGTTTCAAAGCTGTCCGAAAATGGAATTGCTGGTTTCATTTTGGCTAACGGAGCATTGAGTGGTGGAGGCGAAGAATATAAAATCCGCAGAAAGCTGATTGAAAACAACTTGGTAGAAGCGATTTTAGTTTTGCCACAGGACATGTTTTATACCACAAACATTAGTGTAACGCTATGGATATTAAATAAAAACAAGAAAGCACATAGCCGAATTATTGGAGATGAACCACGCCATTATCGCAATCGTGAAAAAGAAATTCTATTTATGGATTTGCGACAAATAGGTATTCCATTTGAAAAGAAATACATTCAATTTTCAGAAGAGGATATTCAAAAGGTAGTAAACACTTACCATGCATGGCAGACAAAGGAAATTGAAAATATTCCTGAATTCTGCTATTCCGCTTCATTCGACGAAGTAGCAAAGAAAGATTTTTCACTAGTGCCAAGTAAGTATATAGAGTTTGTAAATCGAGATGAAAACATTGATTTTGAGGAGAAGATGAAAGTTCTAAAAAATGAATTTTCCGACTTACTTAAAGCAGAAGCTCAAAGCAAAAATGATCTACTAAGCGTATTTAAAGAATTGGGTTATGAGATCAATTTATGAACCAATAGGCAAACATATTAGGTTATTAGATGAACGCAACAAAGGGTTGAGGGTACAGCAACTCCTAGGGTTAAGTATTTCAAAACAGTTTATCCCTTCTGTTGCTAATATTATCGGTTCTGATATGGAGAACTATAAAATCATCAGAAGAAATCAATTTGCATGTAGCACAATGCAGGTAAGGCGTGATAAAAAGATGCCTATTGCTTTGTTAAAGGATTTAGATGAAGCAATCATTTCTCAAGCATATCCCATATTTGAAGTAAAAAATGAAAATAAACTTTTGCCTGAATATTTGATGATGTGGTTTGAAAGATCAGAGTTTGACCGTGAAGCTTGTTTTCATGCCGTTGGTGGTGTTCGAGGAAGTTTGGAATGGGAAGATTTTGAAAACATGCAACTCCCCATCCCCCACATTGACAAACAACGAGAAATCGTAAAAGAATACAACACCATTCAAAACCGCATAGCCCTCAACCAACAGCTCATTCAAAAACTCGAAGAAACCGCCCAAGCGATTTTCAATAAATACTTAAATAATGAAGAGGACAAGGAATCTCATAGGCTTGGGGATTTGATGGAAATAAAAGGAGGTTTTTCATACAATAGTGAAGATTTGGGGAAAGGGAGTACTTATTTACTCGGAATGGGCTGTGTTTCTTTTTCCGACAGATTTGTTGAAGAAGGGATGAGACTTTATTCGGATAATATCCCAGAACAACATATTGTGAAGCCCAAAGACATAATAATTGCGACTCGTCAACAGTCAGAAAATATGCCAATACTTGGTTGTCCAGCTATTATACCACCAAATTTAGATGGTAAAAAATTGGTCATAGCCTCTAATTTGTATAGAGTTGTAAATAAGTCAAAGTTGAGCAATGAAATATTGTATCAAATTATGAAATCACCAAACTATCAGGAACACATCAAATTGCATACAAAAGGAACAACGGTTGGAATGATAACGAAAGATGCAATTGAAGATTATATTTTTGAAGCACCATCGATAGAATTTCTATACAACGTTGAGATTAGTATAACTAAGATAATTGACAACGTTTTTTTAAAAAGAACTGAAAACCAAAAGCTAACTGAACTGAAAGACTTGTTGCTTTCGAGGATGGCGACAATGGAAAATTGAAACTATTATGGAAATATACTTCTACAAAGGAAACGACAATACACTAGCCAATATAAAAGGGAAACCTGATAATGAAAGCAGTGAAAGTCAAGACAGTGCAGACCTAAAAGCAAAAACAAAGAAATTACAAGAATCATTTCTTAAGGTTCTCGATAATAAGAATTTGTCATTTCTACTTGGCAGTGGATGTTCCTCTTTCAAATTGGAAAATGAAGGTTTTAAAGAAATTGGAATACCAGTAATGGCTCCACTTGCGAAAGAATTTTATAAACGTTCTGATTTTAAAGAACCTAAAAAATGGCTTAAAACAGAATTATCAATTGATGTTGAACACGCAAATTTTGCTACGAACCTTGAAACATTTCTATCCACTCTACATAGTTTATCATTTTACCATTCAAAGACCAGGGAAGCTGTTATAGAAGAAAAGCCATTTGCCGAATTAAGCAACGAAAACAAAGTAGAATATATAATAAAACAAGCACGCAACTTTTTATTGGAGAAATGTTTAAATTCTGAAAACGCTAAGTCAGAAGAATCAAAAGTAAGCATTGACAAACCGTTAATTGAAACTTATAAACAGTTTTACAGAAAACTTCTTTCAAGAAACTCTACTCTGCCACGTCTTAATATTTTTACTACTAATTATGACTTGTATTCTGAAAGAGCAATGGATTTGCTAGGCATTCATTATGTAAATGGTTTTACAGGGGGCATTAGTAAGTTTTTTAACCCCGCAATTTTCAATTATACTTTGGCTGAAAAAATGGATTTATCACAATCAAAGTGGAGTGTAATTGACAATTTCTTTTACTTGTATAAAATTCATGGATCAGTTAATTGGATTGAAGAAAACGGAGAAAACAAACTATTTAAAGTAAAAGAAATTCAAGAGCCAACAATAGAAGAATTAAAGAAAAAGGACACAATTATGATTCACCCAACTCCTTTAAAATATAATGCAAGTTTAGGTAGTCCATACTCGGACTTATTTAGAGAGTTTCAGAAAAAGTTGATGCAAAACAATAATATCCTTGTTACCATTGGTTATAGTTTTAGCGATGAACATATCAACAACTTGATTTTCCAAGCATTTACAATTCCTTCATTCCGTTTAATTGTAATTGGAGAACCTGTTCTAACAAATAAAGGCAAACATGATGAATATAAAAATGAAATACAAAAACTTTTGGAATTAGACGATTCCAGAATATGGATAATTGGTGAAAAATGGCCTGATGGCAAAACTGAATATACACCATTATACTTTTTCAAAAATTTTGTAGAAAAAATATTACCAGACTTGACTGCTGAAGATTTAGACCATAAAATGGAAGCAACAATCAATAACTTAAAGAATCTTTTAAAATGACAAAAGAAGATAAACAAAGAGTTATTGGTAAAGTAGTAGCAATTAATTCTGACCGCTTTACAGTTGAGCTCTTAAGTGGTTTAGAAAACTTTAATGTTAGTGGTTTTGATGATATTCACTATTTCGCACAGTTAAATAGTTACGTCATTGTTCCATATCAGAATTATTATATTGTTGCTGAAGTATCGGGTGTTCGTGAAAAGGATTTAAATGTTCCTTTTTCAAACCCAACTGACCAAATTCTTAGCAAAGTTCAAGCAGGTAAATTCTTAGAAGTATTGCCGATTGGAACCATTAAAAACGGAAAAGATGGATTCTTGAATTTTGAATTTGGAGTTAGTGTTTATCCAACCCTTTATTCTGATGTTCTTTACATTAAAGAAAAAGAGCTTGATACCATTTTCAAAACTGAAAATGTAAAAGTTCAAATATGTAAAAATTCAGACGATTGTAAAAAAGGTAAATGTGATTGTAAATTCAGATATACTTCATTGCCCATTGGTAAATCAACGATTTTCCCCGATTACGAAGTAAAACTTGATATTGACAAATTCTTTGGTAGTCATTCTGCTATACTAGGAAATACAGGTAGTGGCAAATCTTGTACTATTGCTTCAATGTTACAGACACTTTACAGACTTGAAGAGAATAGTGCAAACGGCAGTACGTTTATTTTTTTTGATGTTAATGGAGAATATAAACAAGCATTTGAAAAGTTAAATGTAAAGAATGCAAATATTAATGTAAAATATTTTTCTATCGATTCGAATCAAAGAGCTGAAAATGAAGAATTTATACTGCCGCATTGGTTTTTAAATGTTGATGAATGGGCATTATTGCTAAAAGCAAGCGAAAAATCACAATTACCACTTTTGAGAACGGCGCTTGGTTTTACACAAAATCTATCTCAAGAAGCAATACAGCACATTTATGCTTGTAGTATTATGTATGTTTTTGAAAATTTGGAAAGCCCAGTTTCTAAAAGACAAAGAATAGTTTCATTATTGGAAAAGGCGAATTTTCATCCCAAAATCGACTTTTCAAGATTTGATGCAAAATTTGGCAATTTTCCTTCAAGTGATGCCGAAGAAAACTTTAAGTCATCAGTAAGAAAATTCATAAAAGAAGATATAAAAATTGAACCAAAGTATGAGTCAAAACAATTTGAATTTGATGACTTAGAACTTGCTATTGAGAGTGCAATCCTTTACGAGGAATATCACGGAAATAGGCAAATTCGCGACTATTGTTCGTCCATGGTTACACGCTATAAAAGTATTCGAGAAAGAGCTGATTTCAACTTTCTTACAAATATTAATAGCCAAATTATGGATGAAGAATACATTAATAATTTCTTAGGAATTGTAAATAGTAAAAAGAAAAATCAGGTTGTAATCATAGATTTGAATTCCGCTAATGACGAAATGGTTGAGGTTGTTTCTTGTGTTTTGTCCAGAATGATTTTTGAAAAGTTAAGAAATTCGAGATATAGAAATGAATTTCCAATAAATTTGGTTTTAGAAGAAGCACACAGATACATATCAACTGATTCAGGTAAAGTTTTTGGTGATGCAAACAAAATATTTGAACGAATAGCAAAGGAAGGTAGAAAATACGGAATGTTTTTACTTGTTTCATCTCAACGTCCAAGTGAGCTTTCAAAAACCGTTTTGTCACAATGCAGCAATTTTATAGTTCATAGAATACAAAATCCAGAAGACTTATCACACATAAGACAAATAACACCACATATTTCCGAAACAATTTTGCGGAGAATGCCTTCAATTCCGACACAACAAGCATTGATTTTTGGACACGCTGTAAATTTGCCAACAACCTTTAAGGTAAACCAAGCAGACCCAAAACCTAAAAGTGATAACAATAGGATTAGTGAAAATTGGTTTATAGAAAAAGATTTTGTACCGAAATTATAGGAGATGAAATTCACCGAAGCAAAATTTAAAAGTGCATTTATCGAGATGATGGAGAAACAAGACTGTCCCCATCATTTACGTGTTACGATTTTTCGCAAGCCTCCAATGGTAATGACTTTCAAAATGTCCAGTTTTTTTCATAATAAACTGGACAAATAAACTATCTTTGTGTTATATTAAAAGAGATGAAAATATCTGAATACATAGTGTTTACCATAGATAGGTTGCCCAAAGGCTATGTATTCACCTATGATGATTTTAATACAGAGGTGAGTCAAAAAGAAGCGGTGATAAAAGCCCTGAACCGTATGGTAGCTTCGGGCAAAATTGCCAAACTATCCAAAGGCAAATACTACAAACCCGAAATTACACCATTTGGAAACCTCCAACCGAATCAAACACAAGTGGTGAAAGACCTATTGCAAGAAAACGGAAAAACAACGGGTTATCTCACAGGTTACAGTATATTTAACCAATTGGGTTTAACCACTCAGGTAAGCAATACTATACAAATAGGTAAAAATCAGATTAGACCCAATTTTAAAAGAGAACGCTACACGATTGCATTTGTAAAACAAAAAAACACCATCACTAAGGAAAATATTCCTTTGTTGCAGGTACTGGATGCTATTCGCTACATCAAGAAAATACCAGATGCCAATATCGAGGCATCCTGTAAGCGGTTTTTAGCCATTATTAAAAATTTTAAGGACAAAGAAATCAATACAATGGTACGCTTGGCTCTAAAATATCCACCAGTCACAAGGGCATTATTGGGTGCTTTGTTAGAGCAATTACAACAGACCAAAGCATCCGAACCACTTTTCAAGTCATTGAATCCAATAACCAAGTATAAACTAACAGGTGCAGCGAAAGCATTATCTACCACCGAAAAATGGAACATAATATGAAGCT
>CAYPYX010000071.1:5695-11433 GCA_964415065.1 uncultured Rhizobium sp. | reverse complement strand
ATGACCATGGAACTACACGCTCCACAGATTCAAGGCTTCTTTAATGTTCCAGTAGATCATTTGGAGAGTTCTATTGTGTTTGTGCCGTACATTCGAACCATTGATTCAGAAAATTTGGTTATCGCAGCTCCAGATGTTGGAGCGAGTAATCGTATCCGAGAAGTAGCCAAAGTGTTAAACCTTCCCATGATTATTTGTGATAAAGAACGTCGTAAAGCAAACGAAATCGCAAATATGACTGTAATCGGTGATGTTGAAGGAAAAGACGTGGTTCTAATCGATGATATCATTGACACGGGTGGGACTTTGTGTAAGTCTTCCGCTATGTTGATGGAAAAAGGAGCGAAAAGTGTAAGAGCCCTTTGCTGTCATCCAGTGTTAAGTGGAAAGGCATACGAAAATATTGAGAACTCAGTTTTAACGGAGTTGGTTGTAACAGATACTATTCCATTGAAGCAACATTCCTCCAAAATAAAAGTGCTTTCAGTAGCTCCATTGTTCGCAAGAGCTATACGTAATGTTCATGAGAATGGAAGCATTAGTTCATTGTTTAAGCAGGTTTTTAATTCTCAAACCAGCTTGGATTTAAATCAAAAAAGTTAAAAACGTAACAGTAAAATATGAAAACCATCTTATTGAAAGGTGAAACTCGCTCCGAAGTGGGCAGTCGTACCGCAAAAGAATTGAGAAACAAAGGAATGGTTCCTTGTGTAATGTACAGCGAAGGTAAAGAAGCGATGCACTTTGCAATTTATCAAGCAGATTTTAAAAACTTGGTTTATACGCATAATGCTTACAAAGTAAAATTGGATATCGATGGAAATTCCTATACGGCTATTTTACAAGATTTGCAGTTCCACCCAGTATCAGAAGCTATTTTGCACGCTGATTTTATGAGTGTAGCTGAAGGTAAAAAGGTAGTTATGGAAGTACCAATTCGCGTTGTAGGTAACTCTCCTGGGGTTAGAGCGGGTGGTAAGTTGGTAAGAAAAATCAACCGTCTTCGTTTGAGAGGTTTATTATCTGAAATGCCTGACTACGTTGATGTATCTATCGACACTTTAGAAATCGGTCAAAGCGCAAAAGTTCGTAACTTGTCTTTGGAGAACTTGGAAATTTTAGATGCTCCAGAAAACGCAATCGTAACCGTGAAAACAACTCGTGCGTTGATGCAGGCAGCTGCTGAAGCAGGTAAAAAATAATTAGTAAATTATCAATTATATGGGAAGGCTGTTCAATTGAGCAGCCTTTTCTTTTTGCCAACTTTTTAATCCCCAGACAGCCAAGCCGATAAAAATTGCATATAATGCAGAAGTAATGTATTGATTCCCCCAAAAGTATAAAGGCACATAAAGGATATCGGCAAAAATCCACAAATACCAGTGATTGATAATTCGTTTTGCTTGTAAGTATAGTGCAAGTAAGGAAACAGAAGTTAAAAAAGTATCTAAAAGAGGTGCTCGGGGATTATCGAATAAATAAAGATAGATCACGTAATAGCATCCCCAGAAAAATAAAAAAATTAGGAAATATCGGAATGTTTCACAGAGACTCAGTGAACGAATAGGATTGGTTTGAGTAGCAGCTTGAGTGGTTTTTTTATTGTTGATTAGGGAAGCAGAATCCATCTTTTGGGCTTTCTTTTGTTTGGACCAAACATACCAACCGAAGATTTGAAAAAGTAGAAATACAATCTGTAGATAGGCATCTGAATAAAAGCGATTTTGAAAGAAAACTCCAAAATAAAGAACAGAAGCAATCATGCTAATTGGCCAGTTTAGAATGTTGTTTTTAGCAGCGAGATAAACGCACCACAAAGAGAAAATAGCGGCAACGGATTCTATGGCCTTGAAAACAAAATCGTGCATGGGTTAAAAATGCAAACTTAACGATAATTTCATAGTTGGTTTGTTACCGAACAATTCGTGATGTAACTTTGTTTAACTAACAAAATCAAATATTATGTTCGAATTACCAAAACTACCTTATGACTTCAACGCGTTGGAGCCACACATTGATGCGAGAACTATGGAAATTCACCATGGAAAACACCATCAGGCATATGTAACTAACTTGAATGCAGCGATTCAAGGTACAGATGCTGAAGGAAAAAGCATCTTGGAATTATTGTCATCTATTAGCAAATATTCTCCAGCCGTTAGAAATAATGGGGGTGGACATTTTAACCACACTTTGTTCTGGAATATCATGGGTCCTAACGGCGGAGGTGAGCCAACTGGAAACCTGAAGGCGGCTATTGACACTACTTTCGGCAGTTTTGCTGCTTTCAAAGAAGAATTTGCTAAAGCTGGCGCAACTCGTTTTGGAAGTGGTTGGGCTTGGTTAGTAGTACAGGATAAGAAATTAGTTGTGTGCTCTACTCCCAATCAGGATAATCCACTAATGGATGTTGCTGATGTAAAAGGAACCCCAATTTTGGGATTGGATGTATGGGAACATGCTTATTATTTGCATTATCAAAATCGTAGACCTGATTACATTGGTGCATTTTGGAATGTTGTGAATTGGAATGCGGTTTCCGAAATGTTCGAGAAAGCAATTTTATAATTGCTCAAAGAATAGCTTTATAAATTAGAGGAAGTGTAGAACTCTGTTTTTTCAGTAGTATGACTGCGAATTGCTTGTAATCGCATCAAATCAACTAAGATTCTAGAGGTTCTGCGCTTCCCTAAATTAAATTTATTACAAATATCATCCAAGGTGGTTTTTTCTCTTCCACTAATAAAAAGAAGAATTGACTGTTCTAATTTTCCCAGCGTCATTTTTACGGGTTTCGAACGGTTATGCATAAAGTCAACGGTAGTTTTAGATGCTAAAATGCATTTGTCATTGACACGAACATAAACCCACCATTTATCATCATCAGATTTTGCATAGTAAGGTTGGTTTTCTCCTCGGGGGATATGAACTTTTAAAACGGTCTTTCCTTCTAAGATGTATTCTTGTATGGTAAACTGAATCTCTGGTTTGGAGTAAAATGAAGCAGCGAGTCCTAACATATGAACTTCATCTTCACTTTTAATACCCGCAATACTTCCATTATCACGAACGCCTATTAATAATATTCCACCCTGTGTATTCGCAAAACTGACCATGGATTTTGCAATTTTTCGCGGATTTTGAATTTCCTGTTTGAAGTCTAAATCAACTCCTTCCCCTTTTGAGATAAGTGATTTTATAGGATGCTCTCTATTTGTCGGGGACATAATATAGATGGCTAAATGATTCAAGATCGAAAACAAGATTTGCTGTTTCGAGTAAATTTTCAGCGGTAATTTTACTTATATGGTCAATGGTTTCTTTGATAGAATTAGCTCTACCTGTTTTTACAATACCCTTTCCAATATGCAGCATTAGTCCACTTTTGGACTCATTTGCAATAGTAAGCTGGCCAATAAATTGATTTTTTGCTTGGGACAGTTGGACTTTACCAAGCTTGGTGTTTTTAAGCTTTATAAGTTCTTTTTCGATGAGTTCTATAGATCTTTTTAGGTATTTTTCTTCGCAACTCAAATAACAGTGGAATAAACCCGAGTCACGAAATGCTTGGTATCCACTTTCAATATGATAGGTGTAACCATATTTTTCACGTATTGCTAAACTCAATCGAGAATTCATTCCTGGTCCACCCAATAGATTGTTCAGAAGTAATAAGGAATATTTGTGGTTATCAGACTCGTTAAATGTGGGTAAACCAATAATTCCGTATGCTTGACCGAAATCGCTTTTCTTCACATCGCGAAATGGAAAATAATCAAAGGTTTGGTTTGAATGGTTGGGTTGAATATGAGTGTCAAATGTATTTTGATTTGGGTGTTTATTTGATACACTTTCAGCTATTTGGATAACCTTGTCAAAAGCCAAATTTCCCACTACAACAAATACGAGATTGTTATATTGGTAATGTGTATTAACAAATTCAATAATATCGTGACGGTTTATGTTTTCGACTGATTCGGAAGTGCCTAAAATATTATGAGCGAGCGGGTGTGAGTTGTATATTTTCTCTTGAAATTCGTCATAAATATTCTCCTCTGGTGTGTCTAAATACATATTGATTTCGTCTTTAATTACCTTTTTTTCCTTATTCAATTCATTTTCAGGAAAATTCGAATTAAAAGTGATGTCAAATAATATATCAGCGGCGCGTTTAAAGTGTTTTTTTTGAACAGTGGCGTAAATGGAGGTAATTTCTTTTGTTGTAAATGCGTTTAACTCCCCACCCACAACCTCAAGGTGATTTAAAACATGAATTGTTTTTCGAGTATTGGTACCTTTAAAGAGCATGTGTTCGAGACAGTGGGCAATACCAGGATGCTTGCCATCGTTTCTGCTTCCTGCATGGATAACAAAACCACAATGCGCGAGAAGTGCTGAGGGAGTTTTTAGGTAGGCCACTCGTAGTCCATTAGACAAGGTATGCAACCGATAATCTGAACTGCTCATTTATTGCAAATTTACTTTAGGTAATCCGTATTTTTGTTGTGAAAATGAGAATAAACACCACAGCAGAGTTAATCGAGCAAATTAAAAGAGGTCAATTTGAAAAAATTGCCATCACTACCCACCATAAACCTGATGGCGACGCAATGGGTTCTACCTTGGGTTTGTGGCACATTTTGAAGAACTTAGGACAGGATGTACAAGTAATAACTCCAACGGATTATGCAGATTTTTTAAATTGGTTGCCCGGCAATAATACCGTGATCAACTTTGAAGAAAGAATGGATGAAGCTATGGCCTATGTAATGAGTGCAGATTTGGTATTTTGCATGGATTTTAACCGCCTTTCTCGAATTAATTACCTAGGTGAAATAATTAGAAAACAAAAGGATCAAGGTACTCAAATAGTTATGATAGATCATCATTTAGAGGCAGAAGAGTTTTACGATTACTGCTATTATGATACATCTGCAAGTAGTACCTGCGAGTTGGTATTTGAATGGGCCAAAGAATATTTTGGAACCCATTCTATTTCTAGAGATGCGGTAAACTGCTTGTATACAGGATTAATGACTGATACCGGGAATTTTCAGCATAACAACACGAAGCCACATACCCATCGAATTGCAGCTGAAATGATGGAGCTAGGTGCGGATCATATTCAAATTCATCAAAGAATTTATGATGTTTTTACGTTGAATAGAACCCGTTTGTTTGGATATTGCATGTATCAAAAATTAGAAATAATTGAAGATTGTCATACAGCATTGATTTACCTTAATAAGGAGGAATTAGAACAATTTCAAGTAGTTACAGGCGATACGGAAGGGTTAGTTAATTTTGGTTTAGGCCTAAAAGGAATCGTATTTAGCGTACTAATAATAGATAGAACCGAACGGGTTAAAATGAGTTTCAGAAGCAAGGGAAAGTTTGCAGCGAATGAATTTGCTGGCAAGTATTTTAGCGGTGGTGGACATTTCAATGCTGCCGGCGGACAAAGTGAAGAAGCTCTTGAAACAGTTGTACAGAAATTTAGAACGGAATTGGTTAAGTATAAAGAACAATTAAAACAAATTGCAAATGAACTCTAAATGGTTGATTCGATCACTGGTATTGTTAGCGACAGTGTCTTTAGGATTTTTTATTTATCGCTATTTTTTTGGATATCAAACAACAGAAAATGGCTTGAAATATCGATTTTTAAAAGGAAAGCCGTTACAAACAGTTCTTTCTTCAGATAATTATTGTTTGTTGAACTACATGATTATTGGTCC
>CAYPYX010000071.1:0-5595 GCA_964415065.1 uncultured Rhizobium sp. | reverse complement strand
AAACAGTTCTTTCTTCAGATAATTATTGTTTGTTGAACTACATGATTATTGGTCCCGGAAACGATACGATCTTCAATTCTTATACTGCAGATACTTTAGTAGAAGTGCCTTATCCGTCTGATGCTAATAATGAACTGACGGAAGCCTTGCAAATGGCTTCGGCAGGAAGTAAGTTGGAAGTAATTATACCAACAGATAGCTTGAAAAAGAAGGTTTCTAGTCATTATAAAGTTCAGCTATTGCCTGATAATCAAGAAGCTAGAGTGATTTTTGAAGTGAATAAAATAATGTCGAGCCAAGATTATTTCAATTTCATTTCTGAAAAGGCTTATCAAAGAGCTGTGGTTGAACAAAAATTAATAGAACAATTCTGTGGTAAAGGATGGTTTTTAGATACTTCTACTGGAATTCGATACAGAAAATTAGCTTCTGCTTCAGACTTAGATGTAAATAATAAGAATTCCATAACGTCTGATGGAGGTCAGTTGGGTCAAACAGGTTTGCAAAATCTGTTTAAGAATGCACCTTTTCACAAAGGTGCCTATAGTTTGGAATATGAACTAGTAATGAAGAGATTAAATGGTGATTTAATTTACGACTCCAAGCTAGAAGGAAAAAAGTACTTCACTCAGTGGGATCAACAAATTAATCCAGTGGTTGCTATGAATGAATTTCCATTTTGGGTTGCATCCAATACCACAATGGAATTTGTAATACCATCTAAATTCGGTTTTGGTGCTGCTGGTAGAATTGGAGTTCCAGCTTATTCGCCGTTGTATGTGAAAATTTACGGTGTAAAACCCGTTCAAAGATGATTTTGTATTGTTTACCAAATAGTAACTTGAAATCCGATTCAACACACCGAAATTTGCAAATAGAATAAATCTTGATCAATAGATTTTTTTCTCAATACCAAGAAAACATTCATATAACAACTAATTTACCCCAAGAAAAAATGAAAAAGAATATATTAATCACTGGCGGAGCAGGCTTTATTGGCTCTCATGTAGTAAGACGTTTTGTAAATAAATACCCTGAGTATCATATAATAAATCTAGATGCACTTACCTATGCAGGAAATCTTGAAAATTTGAGGGATTTAGAAGGTTGTAGTAATTATGAATTTCAAAAAGTTGACATTACCAAAGCAACTGAAGTTGAAAAGTTATTTCAGTCCCAAAAAATTGATTCTGTAATTCACTTAGCAGCAGAAAGTCATGTAGACAGAAGCATTACCAATCCATTAGAGTTTGTTATGACCAATGTTGTTGGTACAGTTATTTTGTTGAATGCTTTTAAAGCATTTGGAAATGCAGAAACAGGTAGATTTTATCATGTGAGTACCGATGAGGTGTATGGAACTTTGGGGGATGAGGGTAAGTTTACTGAAACAACACCGTATTCACCTAATTCTCCCTACTCAGCGAGTAAGGCTAGTTCGGATCATTTTGTGAGAGCATATGGTGAAACTTACCATATGCCATTTGTAATAAGCAATTGTTCAAATAATTACGGTAGTCATCAGTTTCCTGAGAAACTGATACCTTTGATGATACACAACATCAAAAACAGTAAACCCTTGCCCGTATATGGAAAGGGTGAGAACGTACGTGATTGGTTGTGGGTAAATGATCATGCGGCTGCTATAGATGTAATTTTTCATCAGGGAAGATTAGGTGAAACTTATAATATTGGGGGAAATAATGAGTGGAAAAACATTGATTTGGTAAAGAAATTGTGTGAAATCATGGACAAGAAACTAGGCAGAAATGCAGGCGAATCAGAAAAATTGATTACTTATGTTACTGATCGTGCAGGTCATGATTTTAGATACGCCATTGATGCATCGAAATTGGAAACAGAGTTAGGATGGTCCCCCAGTGTGAATTTTGATCAGGGTTTTGAGAAAACCATTGATTGGTACTTAGAAAATGAAGAATGGTTGAATAATGTGACCAGTGGAAACTACCAGTCATATTATGAAAAAATGTACGAGAATCGTGAAACTTTATAATACACTTAGCAGAACTACAGAGGAATTTACGTCTATCATCCCCCAAAAAGCGGGAATATATGTGTGTGGACCAACCGTTTACGGTGCCCCTCACTTAGGTCATATTAGAGGTCCTATTGTATTCGATGTACTTCGACGTTATTTAATCCAACAGGGTTATCAAGTCCGTTTTGTTCGAAATATTACGGATGTGGGACATTTGGTTGGGGATGCAGATGAGGGCGAAGATAAGCTGCAAAAACAGGCTAGATTGGAGCAGTTAGAACCCATGGAAGTGGCTCAAACCTACACCGATATGTATAATTCGGTAATGGATCGTTTGAACGTGATACGACCCAGTATTGAGCCCAAAGCCAGTGGCCACATTATAGAACAAATTGAGATGATTCAAGCCATTCTAAATCAAGGCATGGCCTATGAAGTGGATGGCTCTGTTTATTTTGATGTTGAAGCCTATAGATCTGCTTCCAACAATTATGGTGAATTAAGTGGTCGTGTGTTGGAAGATCTTGTTGCTGGAGCTGGCAGCCAAAGTCGGGATTTGGAAGGTCAGTCTGAGAAGAAAAATCCCAATGATTTTGCGTTATGGAAAAAGGCAAGTCCAGAACATATAATGCAGTGGTCTTCACCGTGGGGTAAAGGTTATCCCGGTTGGCATATTGAGTGTAGTGCTATGTCGGCTAAGTATTTAGGGGAGTATTTTGATATTCATGGGGGCGGAATGGATTTGTTGTTTCCGCATCATGAATGTGAAATAGCACAAAGTAAAGCAGCACATAAACACACGCCTGCAAAATATTGGATTCACCATAATATGATTACCATCAACGGCCAAAAGATGGCAAAAAGTTTGAATAATGGAATCAAAGTGGAAGAATTGTTTTCCGGTGAACATGAATTACTAACTAGAGGATTTGGTCCAGCTACTTTGCGCTTTTTTGTATTACAAGCTCATTACAGAGGTACTTTAGATTTTAGTGAAGAAGCATTATTGGCTTCTGATAAAGGGTTGGCTCGATTGATAGCTGCAGAACAATTAATTGGAAGTTTGAAAGTTTCAGATATTGCTAGCCTAGACTTTTCAGATTTAGAACAATCAATAAAAGACGCCTTAAACGATGATTTGAATACTCCGATTGTAATTGCACAATTATTTGAGGCAGCTAGAAGAGTGAATTTGGTAAATGACGGAAAAGAAACCATCGATAAAAATAATAAAGAACTCGTACAGCAGCTTTTCCAGGATTATTTCCGGGGTGTATTGGGTATACCCTCAAACCAAGATTCAGGCGATGATGGTACTTTAGATTCTGTACTTAAATTATTGATAGAGTTGCGTTCTGAGGCTAAAATGAATAAGAATTATGCACTCAGTGATCAGATTCGGAATAAACTGAAAGAATCAGGTATTGAATTAATGGATTCAAAAGAAGGAACTTCTTGGAAGAAAGCCTAATTTTATGCCCGGAAGATTTACGTTTTTTACAGAGTCCATTCATCAGAATATCGCGGAATTCTCCGATGGGGAATACAATCATATTGTTAAAGTTACACGTTACACTTTAGGTGACTTGGTTGAATTTACTGATGGTAAAGGACATCTTTTCAGGGGCAAATTAATTGAAATTAATAAACGCAGTTGTTTCGTTGAGATTTTAGAAACCATTGTTCAGGAATTTCCAAAATTGAGAATTGCCATGGGGATTTTAAAGAATTCCGACCGTATGGAATGGGCAGTTGAAAAATGCACAGAACTCGGCGTGTTTGAAATGATTCTGCTCCACACAAAGAATTCAGAAAGGAGTAGAGTCAATATTGATCGGTTGAGCAAGACAGCTATAAGTGCAATTAAGCAATCGCATACTTCTCATTTACCGCGAATTTCGGATATGAGCTTCAAGGAATTTGTAAATCATTTTTCTGGTGATGAATACCAAAGTTTGGATAAGTACATTGCATTTTGTGATTTAACAGGTTTGAGTCAAGGGGATAGCTTATCCATTCAGAATTTATCTATTAGCGATTTGATTTCAACATCGAAGGACTTGAAAAGTGATGATTTAATTGTTCTTGGCCCGGAGGGAGATTTTAGTATAGATGAAGTTAAATTGGCAGTGGCTAATGGTTTTCGTTTGTTGGATTTAGGAAGTCGGATTCTCCGTTCAGAAACAGCCGTTGTTTCCACTTGTGCCATTGCAAATCACAATTGAC
The DNA here is from genome assembly GCA_964415065.1 of uncultured Rhizobium sp. Taxonomy (GTDB): domain Bacteria; phylum Bacteroidota; class Bacteroidia; order NS11-12g; family UBA955; genus VMCP01. The sequence goes on along the minus strand of CAYPYX010000071.1, from coordinate 1,370 downwards.
TGATAAATAAACGTTTAAAAACGTTTATATCTGTTTATTGTACAACTCTAAGGTAAAGGGTTATTCATCTTTGTGTTAGAAACTAATCGAAACGCGCGAATCGATTTTAAAAAACACAAAAATGAAAAATCTATTAAACTCAGTAAGATTGTTTGGGAATGTGGGTAAGGATCCCATTATTACTCAATTTGAAAACGGAAACAAAGTGGCAAAATGGAGTATGGCCACCAACGAAAAAATCAAAAATTCTAAAGGTGAAACCGTGGACGATGTTCAGTGGCACAACATTGTAGCTTGGGGAAATGTGGCTACTGTTGTAGAAAAGTACGTTAGTAAAGGTACTCGATTATCGATAGAGGGTAAGTTGCATTATCGACGATTCGTGAATAAAGATGGGGAGGAAAAAGAAGTTGCTGAAATCATCGTAAAAGATGTTTTATTAGTTGAAAAATCGGGTAGTAGAAAAGCATTTTCTGTAACGGAATCTGAAGCGGAAGAAGAATTTGAGAATGTTGAAATTCCCTTTTAGTGAAATGTAGAACATTTAATAAGTAATTGAATTACTTGAACTACAATGGCCATTTTCGAATAGGATTTGGCCATTTTGCATTTAACGCAACTTTTTGAGCTTGAATTATTCTAGTGGTTATGGGGGATTGCTGTGAAAATTGAATTTTTTAAGGCATGGATCAAAAATTACTTAAAACCTGCATAGAATGTGATGAAGTAATCCGGGGTAGAACGGATAAACGCTTTTGCTCTGATTCTTGTAGATCAGCATTTCACAATCGAGATAAATTTCAGTTGCCCGCAACGTATCGATTAATTGATCATCGACTTAAACGAAATCGAAAAATATTAGAAAAATGCTACAAACTTTTAGAAAATATTGATACAAAACCGGGATTAATAGAACGAATGGATCCGCAGTTTGATAAAATGAATGTCAAAACACTGGGTTTTGCTTTTGATTATTACACCCACAAAGACTGGGTAGATGCCAAAGAATTTACATTTTGCTATGAATATGGCTATAGAATTACTGAAAATAATGCAATTGTGCTAATTAGAAGGATGCCTTTTGATGGGGACTCCGTATATTTTGTGTAATTTTGTAGTTTTAATTTTCACCATGAGTAAAAACCAAGAAGAGGGAAACAAATTTAATTTAAATGAACGTAAACCCGTAAGTAAAGATAGAGGCAACAGTTCGCCTGATAAAAAGTCTGAATCTCGCGGGTCAGAAAACCGTCGCCGGGATGATTCTGGTGGACGCGATTCTGGTTTTTCTCGAGGTGGAGATAGAGATCGTAGAACCAGTGGCGGATTCGGTGGGGATAGAGAACGTAAACCTGGCGGGTTCGGCGGAG
>CAYPYX010000070.1:0-11440 GCA_964415065.1 uncultured Rhizobium sp. | reverse complement strand
AGCAACGAATTATACGTTTTTTATTTTTTCTGGGAATTGTGCGCTGGTACAATATTCTACTTGTTTTGTTGGCTCAATACATTACCGCTTTCTACATTCACCTAAGTCGATACCGCGATTATTTACTTTTTGGGAATTACATGCATGGTCGTCATGTGAAATTGCAGCCGCCCAGTGATTATTCCATCCTTCAACGATTAAAATGGTTGAGTTTGGATTTTGTTTCCGATGCTACACTGCATTTTATGGCCTTTGCAACCGTGTTTACGGTTGCTTCTGCATTCATTATCAATTACTTTTACGATGTAGATAAAGATTTGGTCAACCGACCCAATATGGCCATTATGGGACAAGCTGTCGGTACCCGTCATTTGGCTAACTTTTATGTTTTATTCAATTCCATCGGGTTGTTTTTTGCGTATTTGGCATCGTTTAAAATACTTCTATTCTTTATAGGATTTCAATTTTTGTGCTGGTTTTATTCGCATAAATTGCAAAAAATACCCTTTGTACGTGAAATTTCATCGTCCTTACTCACCTTGTTGCCGTTGTTGGGTGCTTGGTTGCACATGGGGTATGCCGATTGGGATTTGATCTATTTCTTTTCCGCATTATGGGTCGTTTTGTTCAATAAAGACGTTTTGAAAGATTTGTTGGGACATCGCGGCAACCTAATTTTCGGTTACAAAACAGCGGTGGTGATGGTAGGTAGGAGCATGGCATCTTTCGGTTTTGTGATGCTCAATGCGGGTGTTGTTGCGTTTTTCTTCATCAGTCAATGGATTTTAGCCATAGGCTTTGCCAAAGAAAACCCGGCGGATTTATCGTGGGTTCAAGTGTTTACGTCGAGTTGTTTAATCGGTAGTTCATCGGTATCGGTTTTGGCATCTTGGATGATTTCCTGGTCCACCATGAAGCAATCTGAATCGTGGATTCGATGGATGTTGCGTTTGCAAAAAGCCGTTTTGGTATATCACATTGCCGGAATTGTACTGGTGCTCATTCGATATGCTGTGAAGTATCAGATTTTAATTTTGTGAAGCTTCACCTCGATTCAGTAACTTTGCTTTGTGTCTGAACGCGTCACCTTATTCGCCACCGTACTTTTACCGTTACCCTTACCCAAATTGTACACCTATCGTGTGCCGTTTGAGTGGAATGAGTTTATTGTCCCTGGTTTGCGTGTAGCTGTTGGATTTGGAGTAAAAAAGGTGTATTCAGGCATAGTTTGGGAATTATCAGAACAGCCGCCTGTGGGTTATCAAGCCAGTTACATCCTGGAAATATTAGACGATCAACCCATTGTTTCAGCCCAGCAAATGCAATTTTGGAATTGGATTTCCCAGTATTATATGTCTTTTTTGGGGGATGTTCTTTCGGTTGCACTTCCTGCAGGTTACCGGGTTCAATCGACCACTAAAATTACCTTGCATCCAGAATTTCAACCCGATGATTTGCCCGTACTCGACGATAAGGAAAACCAAATTCTGGCCTTATTAATTCAAGAAAAAACCATTACCGTAGATCAAGTGCAACAATTGCTGAATCAAAAGTCAGTAATGAAACACATCAAATCTATGTATATGAAAGGTGTGCTTTCCATGCACGAGGAACTCCGAGAGAATTATAAACCCAAAATTGTGGAAATGCTTGAGTTTTCGGCATTGTGGGACGATTCCGATGAAGCCAATACATTGTTGAATTCCCTCGAAAAAAAAGCACCCAAACAGTTCACCGCAATGATGCATCTGTTGGGAAAAGGTCGCAAATTAATGGAATTGAAATCAGCATTAGAAAGCACTGAAATTGGACGAGAAACGCTGAGGCAGTTAGAAAAAAAGGGGGCTATACATTTATTTAAGCAGCGTACCGAAAACTTAATTATTGGCGAATCATTGGGCGAGAAATTGCATTTAACTCCCGCGCAAGAAATTGCATCCCAAGAAATTGAAAAAGGATTTAAAGAAAATAAACACGTACTTCTTTATGGAGTAACCGGATCGGGTAAAACCTTGCTATACTTGGATTTTGCAGAAAAAATAGTACAGCAAGGAAAGCAAGTTTTGTTTCTGGTTCCCGAAGTGGCTCTTACCGAAAATTTGGTTGATCGCGTTCGTAAAAATATCAGTGTGGAAGTAGGTGTGTGGCATCATTATTATTCCACATCTGAACGAACCGAACTCTATGAAAAGGTCCGAAAAAGAGAAATAAATTTCGTGATTGGTACCCGCAGCGCGCTTTTTGCACCCTTCGTGGAATTGGGATTGATTGTAGTCGACGAAGAACATGAACCCGGCTACAAACAGTTCGAAAAACGTCCATTATTTCATGCGCGCGATGCCGCTTTTTACTTGGCCAAACAGCATCAGGCCCATGTTTTAATGGGTTCAGCAACACCGAGTTATGAAATGTGGCATTTGGCCGAAAAGCGACAAATACACAAAGTGGTACTCAAGCAGCGTTATGAACAACGCGATTTTGCAATGTGGCAATGGTTGAATATCAAGGAATTGAAAAAACAGAACCGGATGGAAGGACTGTTTTCGGATCCCATGATAGAAACGTTAACCGAATCGCTATCCAAGAAACATAAAATCATTGTTTATCACAATCGCAAGGGATATGCGCCCTATATTCAGTGCTCGCTGTGCGGACATACCACGGATTGCATTCAATGCGATATTTCATTAACCTATTATAAAAGTTCCAACAACCAACGTTGCGGTTACTGCGGTTTCCAACAGAGTTTGCCTAAAGTTTGTCCCGGTTGTGGGGGAAATGATTTCACCATGAAAGGTTCTGGTACAGAGAAAATGGTGGAAGAGTTGGGTATTTTGTTTCCAACGGCTCGAATTGCTCGTTTTGATCAACAGAGCATCAAAAAAAGAAGTGATTTCCAGAAAATTATCAATGATTTTCATCACGGGAACATTGATATTTTGGTGGGAACTCAATTGTTGGCCAAGGGAATTGATTTCGAAGATGTTTCGCTAATTGCAGTTCCAGATGGCGACATTTCATTGAACATTCCAGATTTCCGAAGCAATGAACGCGCCTTTCAGCAATTGTATCAATTGGCTGGCAGAGCGGGTAGAGGAAAGGTGTACGGTCAAATTGTGGTTCAAACCTATAAAACGGAGCACCCGGTATTTGAGTTTCTTCAAGCCGATGATTACGAGGGACTAGCAGAGCAGGAATTGGAATCCAGAAAAACATTTGAATATCCACCATTTGGACGATTGATAGAGATTTATGTCCGCCACAAAGAGGAGCAGTCGGCCATTACTGCGGCGATGGTTTTCAATAATTTGTTGCGTCCTGTTGTAGGGGAGCGGTTGTTGGGACCCATTACGCCTTCAGTTTCCAAAATAAAAAATCAGTATATTCAGCAGTTTTTGATCAAGTTTGATTCGGAAAAATACAATGCGGCTAAGGTGAAGGTTTTCTTATTGCAGCAGAAAGATCGATTGTTACAGATGGACGGCATGAATGGAGTGGTGGTAGATTTCGTGGTGGATCCTTGATTTTAGGGTACGATCCATTTTTTAGGTTTCGGGGGATGTTCATTCATAGCGAATAATGGTGCATTTATTGGGTAGTTGAGCAGGGGTTGATAAAATTCCGTATTTTTGTAATTAATTGAATATGGAAACTGAAGTTCTAGAAACCACGCAAACCAATGTTGATTTCCTTCCCCTAAACGGAACCGATCATATCGAGTTTTATGTAGGAAACGCAAAACAAAGTGCTTACTATTATCAAATGGCATGGGGCTATAAATTGGTAGCTTATGCAGGTCCTGAAACTGGATTGCGCGATCGTGCAAGTTATGTTTTGGAACAAGGGAAAATCCGATTGGTATTGACTACGGCCATGTCGCCCGATTCAGAAATTGCTCAACACCAGGTTAAACACGGTGACGGGGTTAAATTCTTGAGTTTGTGGGTGGATGATGCTACAAAAAGTTTCGAAGAAACCGTTAAACGCGGCGCTAAGCCCTACATGGAACCCACTCGTTTTGAAGACGAACACGGTTACGTGATTATTTCTGGAATTTACACCTACGGTGAAACCGTTCACAAATTTGTGGAACGTAGAAACTATTCAGGTCCATTCTTACCCGGTTATAAAGCACCCAATAACGCTTTGGAAACAGTTCCTGTGGGATTGAAATACGTAGATCATTGCGTAGGAAATGTGGAATTGGGCGAAATGGATCAGTGGGTGAAGTTCTACGAAGACGTAATGGGATTCAAATTGCTTCTTACTTTCGACGATAAAGACATCAGCACGGAGTATTCTGCTTTAATGAGTAAAGTGGTAAGTAATGGAAATGGCTACATTAAGTTTCCAATCAACGAGCCAGCAGAGGGTAAAAAGAAATCTCAGATTGAGGAATACATTGAATTTTACAAGGGTGCTGGAGTTCAGCACATAGCGGTTGAGGTTCACAGTATCATTGAAACCGTTGGCGAACTACGCAGAAGAGGGGTTGAGTTTTTATACGTTCCAGAAAACTATTATGAAGATGTATTGGATCGTGTGGGACATATCGACGAAGATTTAGAGGCGTTGAAGAAATTGAATATTTTGATTGACCGCGATGAGGAAGGGTATTTGTTGCAGATTTTCACCAAGCCGGTAGAGGATCGTCCAACATTATTTTTCGAAATCATTCAGCGCAAGGGTGCAAAGTCATTCGGAAAAGGAAATTTCAAAGCGTTATTTGAAAGCATTGAGCGCGAGCAAGAAATCCGCGGAAACTTGTAATTAAATCGAATTCGGTAGAATACAGATGTTCGAAATTTCTGGAGATTTTTAAAATTGAATCTTCCTGGAATGTCTGACTGAAAATAGTTGTATTCGTTTCTCAGGAAACGCAACAGATAATCATAATCCAAAAAAACCGCCTCGTTAGGTACGAGGCGGTTTTTTTATTGTGGTTTGAAGCAAATTATTGAAGGGATATGAAATTTTTCAAATTTGAAATTGCTTATTCTTTTGAATGTGAAATAAGAACAATATTTAAAAAATAATAAATATTTGATGAAAATTAATCAATTAGTTTTATCTTACAAAGCGTAAAATTGTATCCTAAGAACAGTTTTTATGACCAATATAATTTCTTTGACTCAAGCTGAAACAGAAACTCACAGTTTTCAAAATAACCCGAATTTTCAAGGATTAACGATTTCTAGTGCAATACATGTAAACGCATATCAAGAATTGATGAACCAACCTGGTGTGACAATGTTGAGAACATATTTTGGACTTGATTCTAATAATAAGCTGAGTATAATTGTAGTTGGTGTAGATAATCAAGGAAATGATATTACTACGGGTGTAATTTTAGGAGATGGAGTTAGATGCCCTAATTTTTGCCCAATTAATTCCCCTCTGATGTAGTGCAACAGCTGTTCATTTTAAACTTCTGGACCAATTTAATTTTGTTGAACCTTCTGTTGTTTCGAGGGGTAATTTTACTAATTAGAAAAAAGCAAAAGTTGAATTATAAGAATTCTGAAGTTTCAATTGGGTGTTTCTTGATAATTTTAATTTCGGATTTTTGGTTGTTTGAAAACATTGATAGTCAGGGTACCTTGTATTATTCTGCAACAGCATCCATTTTTTTACCATTGGTTTTAAGTGACAAATTCAAAATTAGAACCCAATTATTGATAGTCTTAATTTTGACATGCATGGTGATGATGTTGAATTCTGAAGTACTTACACAATTACTTTATATTGCTACAGTGCTTATTTTAGTAGCCAATGCTAAACTATATTTACTCGGATCCTCATTGAGGCGATATCTAGGACTTATATTTGGTTTAATTGCGTTAAATTATTTTTTTATATTACAGCCTTATACGTTATCTAGATTAAACGGAAATTGGTCGGATTCTCATTATCTTGTTTACTTTTCCATCGGTGATTATATTGTATCCGGTACAACGCTAATAGTAATTCATGCAAATTTCAAACGATTATTTTTTAGTTAGGTTAGGAGTAATAATTATTCCTGCTTTTATTCTATTGATAGCTACAATTCTGATTAGTTTTCTGATTATTAGAAAATATTCTCGCGCGGTTAAACGGTTGTATCAAATGAATTTTAATGGGGTTGAGTTCGAAAGAAAGCGAATTGCAAATGATATGCATGACCAAATTGGGTATACAATAATTCAATTGAGAAATTCACTTTTTGAGGCATCCAATAAGACTGTTGACGTTAATGTATTAAATCAAATAAATATTGCCCAACGCCAAATAGGTGATTTACATTTATCTCTCAGGTATTTAATTGAAAATATTTATCCCAGAGAATTAATGGATTCTAATTGGAAAGTTAGTTTTGAGCATTTAGCAAATGGACTTAGTATTGGAGGAAAAAACGTTCAACTTGATGTTGATGATAATGTTGATTTTGAATTATCCAATAGCCAATTACATAATATGTTTAGACTTACACAAGAAATGCTTGCTAATATATTTATGCATGGAAACACCAATCGGGTGAATTTGCAAATTTATATTGAAGGGAATACACTATGTCTTAATTTTACATATCGGCCAATGGGATTTTCAATCCCTTTAGCAAGGAAACTAAGTGGCAGAGGGTCTTTTATTATTGCAGAACGTCTGCGTTTATTAAATGCAAATATCCAAAAGTTAAAAGTAGATGGTTATTGTCACGAAATAATAAGTTTTCCAATTTCAAAATGAAAATCCTAATTCTTGATGACCATCCGTTGATTCCTGATTTTTTAACTTTAAAAATTCTGGAGATTTATTCTAGTTCTGAGGTTCTAGTTGCGAATTCACTTGAACAAGCCCAATTTTTATTGACCCAAAATCAGGTAGATAGAGTAATTTGTGATTTACAAATTATTAGAGGGAAAAGTTTACTCCTTCCTGAATATTGTTGCATAAATCAAATACCGTTCATGGTTTATAGTTCGCATGTAAATTACTCCCTTATAAAAGTTTTAAAGGAATTGAAAGTAAATTGCTATGTGTCAAAAGGTTCAAAAACGGAGTGTTTAGTAGAAGGATTAAAGAAATTGATGGCGAATGATATTTACTATTGCCCAAGTGTTCTATTAGAAGCTAAAAATGAAAATGGTGCGGATGTGCCAAAGCCAGATTTGTCGAATTCTGAATATAAAGTCTTCAAAGCATATTCGTTGGGAATGAACACGGAAGAGGTTGCAAATCTCTTGGGTTTAAAAACGGTAACAGTTAGGAATCATAGGGCTCGTGCAATGGATAAAAACCTATGCAGTTACACAGAATTATTAGATAGATTCAAATTTTGGGAAGTATAATTGAGTAAATTCTAATCACCTTTACAAGAACATTTAACAGAAAATAGTTAGTTGATTAGTTTTAATCAACTAATTGAACCCAAGTTGTATTTTTTTTGTGGATATGAAAGCTACTTTTATTACAATCAGTTTATTTTTCCTTTCCTATCCATTATTAGCAACAACAATAGTTGCTAAAGGTAGGCGTGTTGATGGTGCTGCTGGCCAATGGGCACAGTGTAACCCTACTTATTCAAATGAAACTTGTAATGTTTACCAAGTTGATGACAATTTAACTGACACTATTTATTGCCTTAATTTTGTGCCTGATCCAATTCTAATAAATGGTCGAAATGTAAAGGAATATAATGAAATAGGTCAATTAATTTGGCAAGGAAATGTTCAGAAAATTGACAGAACACTTGTTGGTTCTAATGTGAAATATACAATTGTTCAATGAAATTAGTTTCTTCAATTTTGTTATTGTTTTTATTCTCGGAAGCCAATTCTAAATTTTGGCTTCCAGAGAATAAAAAAGAATTGGATCTATTTGAGAATATTGTAAAGCAATTAAATGTTGAGAATGATAAAAATCAGCATGAATTTATAAGTTCATATTACTCAACCTGTGATTGGTGTAAATTGATTTTTGAGGATTCTTTGTTTTCACAAACATCCTTCGTTTTTCCTACAAGTGATCAGTCAGTCTTGCCACTAATCAGAAAAGAATTTAACAGCAATTCTATATTTTTTTCGGATGATTTATTCGTGCTAATTAATTATCTTGGGTTAGAAAAAACTTCAAATTATTCCTTTGAATTTAATTCACAACTAAAATTTGTAAAAATTCAAGAAATAAATAAAAATAATTTTCAAACGGCATTAAAAAAAACCTCAGATTTCGAGTTGAAATGTTCGACTTTAAGTTTGCTACCTGCAGGTTCATTTCAGTTACGACTGAGATGCACAATTGATAAAGGTACGTATTTTACAGATATCAGAAATCGCTTGTTTTTTATTCCTTCTGGAGATAGTCAAGCAATTCTCCAAAAATCAATACTTGAAGATTTTGAATACGATTCATTAATTCGAAAATATGACAACAGAATAGGAGTAGTAACAGATCCCCAAAAGTTAAAACTAGCAAATTTAGCTGGTGATAGAAGAATGACAATTGAAAGCATAGTGCCATATAAAAATGGAGTGAAATACCTAGTTTCATTATCGTATTTAATTCAACAAAAAGGAGATACATTCACCACTGAAAATTTAGAAATATTTATAGAAGAAAACGAAAAAGGCGAGAGGTATTATAAGCCTATTGACAAAGAAAAATTAAATGATGGCATTTCAATAGGCTATGCTATACCATTTACATTTTACCAAACTTTAGACAATAATTTTGAAATAATTCGTATAGATATTAACGAAAGTGATTGGAAAAATATTAAATCCAATTTACCCAAAAAAGTACAGATTGGTGTAAAATTGCAAATTTTGCCCAAAATTAAATCAACTTCCAACGAAGATAGAAATTGGGAGTTTTTGAATACAAAAGTATCCGACAATTCAAAGCGTGAATTTTTGTTTATAGATAGAGATTTCTTTGTTAATGAATCTAAATTGAGACCAAATTCTGGTGCCAAATTTTATCATTTGACCAATAATTTTATCTATTTAGAGAACAGTAATTTTGTTTATGATTTAAAGAAAAAAAAGGCTGTGAAGTTGGCTTGGCTTGAAAAGTTAACTCAAAATAGTGATTTAGGAATCAGAATTTTAAGTATGGAATATTTAGAATCATCTCAGCAATATTTTTTCTCTCTTTACTCGAGAAATGGAGTGATTCTTATTTTGACTTCTGAAGGATTTGATCTCCAAAATATTGATTTTTTTCCAATTGTTGGATTATCAAATAATATTTATGTGCTGAATCGAAAAGCTAGTTATCTTGATAAGAGTACAATTAAACTCATAGAATTTGGAATAAAATGATTAATTTGAGTCTGTTCCAAATTCCATATCACGAAATCATGTACTGATTTTTCAATTTATCAGTTTAAAATATTCTCTCACATCGGGGAAGTATACATTCAAAACAATGTATTATATTTAAACTTTGATGATGAAATTAATTCGTTTTGCATGTGGTCCAATTTTTAAATTGCGCTCTGCAACTTTAGTTCTTTTGGTTTTATTTCAGTGGAATTGCACACGAAATGCTGAATTGACTTCTGAAACTTCCTATTTTTTGAGGGTGGTGTTGATAAATGATAAACCACCCATTGCCCGTTTATTTAAAGCAAGTCTGAATGGATTGGAAGTGAAAATGCCAGTTTCTGGTTATACGGTTGAGATAACTAGTTCCTCCGGACAAACTGAAAAAATGACCAACGGTATATTTTCCAGTGTAAGCTCCCCCAAAAAGAGTACGTTTTAAAAATGGAAATATTAGTATCGACTAGATCTAATTGACATTAACAAATGCTCACTTTAATAACTACAAGAACTCGATAATACTCGTTCTTCTGACGATTTTTGTTGGATTTATGAACCTAATTAGGTACATTCGTGTTGGATAAAAAAAGTTGGCGCCATTATTAGAAAATAAGAACGGAGTAAAAATTGAGGTTTACAGTAGGGATCATTTACCAGCTCATATTCATGCCAAATATGCTGAATATGAGGCTTTGATAAATATTCAAACAGGTGAAATCTTTGCTGGTAAACTGCCAGCAAAGAAACTTAGAATCGTTCAAGATTGGTTGAATGAGGAAAATAGACGAGAACGAATTGAGAGAAACTTCTACGAGCTAAATCCAAGATTATTGCCAAAAGATTTTGAATCCGACATTCATAAACAAGGAGAAACAAGTAATTAATAATTCAATTGTTATGAGCAAACGGTCATTTAGAGGACTTCCGAAGATCTTGAAGATCAACGAAGTGGATAGCGAAAAACTTTGCTTGTCGGTGTTGTTTAGTAATTCCGAAAATAGAATCTTGGATTTTAAAAAAATATTACAAGAAGTATGGCAAGTTGAACCATCCGAGGCTGAATACATATTACATGATCCTTCAGAATTTGTAAAGGTAAAATTAGAAAACAACACATTATCATGGGATAATGTGATTATGCACATTACAGATGATGATGGAAATGTTGTGGATTCCGCATTTGAAGTTGGCGCAGACGTGCTTTATAATTTGAGTACGCCAGACGAAAAACGCAGTCATTCAATTGGTGAATTGTTTCGTAAATGGCGAATAGAGTCCAAACTAACCCAACAAGAAGTTGCTTTGAAATCTGGTACTTCAAGAACTTATATTACGAAGCTCGAAAACGGCATGCAAGACATTGAGCTAGATACTTTGCACAAGATTGTTGAAGGTGGCTTAGACAAAAGATTGAAAATAACTATTGAGTAAATGAATTGTGTAAACTCCCGTTTAAGTACATATGAAATTTAAACGGCTCTAAATTTTTACCAATTTTAGTAATGTATTTTTGTTAAATTGCTTTTACTAAACCGCTATGCGCATCCATCGAAACCTAGAATAAAACGAACTTTTTGGGGTGCATACATTATCTTGAGATTGAATAAATATGTTGCATTATTCAATCCAAAATCTTAAATTGGTATCACCTAACTTTAAGCTTTTCAACAAGGAGGTTTTAAATTCCTTTACTAAAGATCTTTATCTACCTTTTCAATGTTAATTACCACAACAATAAGTATCGCTATTGCAAGGCAACCACGCTATGAAAAAACTACTACCCGTATTGTTCATTTTGTTTGGAATTCATTCCATCAAAGCATCTCATGTTGCAGGTTGCGATGTTACTTACACTTATATAGGCAATCAGAAATATGTTATATATATTGATTTTTACAGGGATTGTAGAAGCATTGCTTTAAGTAGCTCTCAATTTACTTATTATCATCGATTTCAGGCAAGTTCCGGTAGCTTTCAACAATACGTACCAAGCACACAACCAAAACTCATCAGCATCACAGAAGTTTCAAATATCTGTAAAAATGATATCCCTTTTTGCTCCAAAGTAAACACCTCTGGCCAAGGTTATGGTTTAGAAAGGCACCGTTACACCGACACAGTTGATTTGACCAATA
>CAYPYX010000069.1:2300-11446 GCA_964415065.1 uncultured Rhizobium sp. | reverse complement strand
TAATTTTGTAGAGTTTAATGGATAAAAAGTTAAATAAAATATTGTCGTCCTGGGAAGAAATGGGCGACTCACACGTGGGAAGTTCCAAAGAAACGCCCTTGAGAGAAGATGCATTTGAAATGGATGATCAACTTAAAATTGAGTTGATAGCCAAGCATTTCAAAGAAATTATGCATGTAATGGGCTTGGATTTAACCGATGAGAGTCTTCGTGGCACGCCGTTACGAGTGGCCAAAATGTTTGTTAATGAACATTTTAAGGGATTAGATCCTAAGAATAAGCCAGAACCTACATTGTTTGATAATGCATTTGGTTATCAGGAGATGTTGGTTGAGCGCGATATTAGTTTTTTCAGTACTTGTGAACACCATTTTGTTCCTATTTACGGAAAGGCACATGTTGCGTATATTTCTTCGGGGAAGGTGATAGGATTATCGAAATTGAATCGAATTGTGGATTATTATTCAAAGCGTCCACAGGTTCAGGAGCGATTAACAATACAAGTTGCAGAGGAGTTGAAGGAGGTTTTACAAACGGAAGATGTTGCGGTGGTGATGGATGCGAAGCATTTATGCGTTGCCAGCAGAGGAATTAAAGATATTACAAGTTCCACAGTTACAGCTAGTTATCACGGTAAATTCAGCGAAATTGAAACGCGCAATGAATTTTTACGGTATGTAGGCTTGACAGAGGATTAATTTTGTATTATATTTGCACCCCTAAATACGGCGGTCGTAGCTCAGTAGGTTAGAGCGCCAGTTTGTGGCACTGGAGGTCGCCGGTTCGATCCCGGTCGATCGCCCGACGTTTTAGACAACACGATTAACAAGAATGGCATCCCTCGGGATGCCTTTCTTGTTTTAGGAAATTTTTTGGGGTGGTGATTGTTGTAAAATTACTTACTCTCGCAGTATTTTTTGAAATTATTTAGAATGGCTTGCCATCCTTGTTGCTGCATTTCACGGGGATTTTCAGATTCTGCTTCAAAATGTAGCGTAACTTCTGTACCTCCGTCAACATCGCTGAAAAGAATCTCAACTGCGCGATCATCGTACAAAGAATAACAAATTTTCTCGTGAGCAATTACTTCGGTATAAATGGCTTCTAGGTCAAAACCAAAACTACCATCTTTTGCTTGCATGCGGGTGGTGTATTTGCCACCAGGAGTTAAATTGTTGGTCGCCGAGGGACATTCCCAATCATCCGAAGCAAAATTCCAATTTACAATGTGTTGAGGTTGGGTGTAGTATTCCCAAGCAGTTTGTTTAGAGCAAGAAATTACAGCGGAAATCGTAATGGGGTTATTCATAATTCGTTATTTCAAGTGGCAATATACTAAGAATCTGTTGGAATCGAGGTATTGAACTCCAATTCGGTGGTCAGCGACCTCAGAATCAGTGTTGAAACCATGTTACCTTTTATTGAATAAATAAAAAATTAATTTTAACATAATCTTGTATCATCCATATTCCTCGAAGTTAGCATTTAACTTCAACCCCGATTCTAAGCGATGTACAATTTCTTGGCGGTATTTCTATTTGGTGGTTATTGACCACCGAATTCAATTTTTCAAATTTTAAATTCTTTATGAATTATAAAGTATTATGGATTTATATGATGTCGACAGCTTTGATCATTTCAAATTGTGACTGAATTCGGATGAGATTTTCCAAATAATTCAATGAAAAATTCTGGAAAATCATCGATTTCCAGAATTTTCTCAATCAGATTTTATTCCTCCTTCCCATCCTCACTCTCTGGGAAAATCATAGAATAAAAAAGCTTATTCGATACCGACCGATCCGTCCGAACGCCCTGCATGCCGTAGGAAGTTTTGTCCCAGGATTTGGCTTCCGAAATTCCAATCTGGCTGGCCGCCGCCTCGATGTCGTGATCCGCTCCGTAATACTCGAATTTCCATCCCAATAAACGCAAACGCTCAATCAAACGCTTAACCTCCATTCCGGAATACGAGCGACTCGAATTCTCTTCCCCATCCGAAATAATGCTCACGCTCACGTAGGTTTTCTTCCATTCTGGGTGACTTAAAATTTCACGCTCCAACTTCGTTAACGCAGTACCCAGTGCATCGTAAAGCGGCGTGCTTCCCCCGGGACTAAAATCTTGAAGCTGGGGGATGGCCAGGTCGTTGATTTCCATGAGTGGAATCCGTTCACGAATCTTGCTTCCCTCAAACGTCCAAGAATTGAAATATTGGCGCATGAGCGGGTACTCCTTCATGTCTTTAATGATGTCTTGCACAATGCCGTTGTGCGTTTCCAAAACAAAGGGTGCAATCGGCTGCATGGAGCCGGATTCGTCGATGATAACCAAAGAGAAAAAGTGTACTTCTTGGTTGGATGCTTCGCCGTTGAAAGGCGCAGAATTTGTGTGTTGTGAATTCATAATGTTGTGTTTGTGGTGAAAGGATTTGTTTGTAGTTTGATGCAAAACTAAAGGCCCTTTCTAGGCATCATGGATTTTCACAACCTTGTGGTGGATAAATGTAAATTGTGCTCATTTTTAGTATGTAGTGGTTTTGCTTATGATAGTATCAAATGTTTGTATACAACGTATATTTCACTGAAATTAGGCCACAACATATAAGCAAAAATGTTTACATAATTAAGTTTCCAAATCCCACTTCGCTGTTGTATTATTGAAGTTCGCAAACCGTGAATAAGTCCCGCCGCCGTAAAATTTCCCGTACTCAAAAATCGTCAAGCGGTAATCGTACTGCACTGATATTCTTTCTTTTGATTCTTTTCGGGGGATGCGCTTACGCGTTTTATCCGCGGTATAAAAAACCGTTGAAACGATTTTGGAATACCTATTTGAGCAATCCCAATTCACATTCGAATCACCGTCCCCCAAAAGTAAAAACACCCACCCCCGAAGGCACTGCATACGGAATCGACGTATCGAAGCACCAAGGCGAAATCGATTGGACGAAAGTTCGAACTTGGAACGATAAAAAACTGCAATTCGTTTATGTCAAAGCTACTGAAGGTTCCACCTTGCGCGATAAAAAGTATGTGTATAACTTGCTGAAAGCCAAGCAGAATGGATTTAAAGTGGGCAGCTACCATTACTTCATTCCTTGGGCCGATCCCGATGCACAATTCGAACACTTTCTGAATAGAATTGAGCCGTATCACCAGGATTTATTGCCTATGATTGACTTGGAAGATCGTCGTTATGTTTCCAAAAAAGAATACCTAAAACGGGTTCGCCGATTTTTGCAATTATGCGAAGATAAATTCAAACGAAAACCAGTGTTGTATTCACTTCAATCATTTTATAATCAGAATTTTAGCGGAGAGTTTTCGGATTATAAATGGGTGATGGCACGGTATTCAAATCGCCCACCCAATTTGAGTGATGATCATCCGTGGTTTTTGTGGCAATTTACGCACCAAGGTGTCGTAGATGGAATTGATAACTATGTGGATGTGAATGTTTTGGGGGATGGGTATTCGCTCAAGCAAATTGAGTGGAAACGCCGATAAATTTGCGATTTTCGCAAAAAATAACCTTTGTATTTTCGGGAGAATCTCGTTGCGGTTCGAATAAATTATAGATATTCGCAGAGTATGGAGCTCACACAAGAACGCAAAAAGGTACTTTGGATAGCTGCTATTGTTTTGTTATCGATGTTATTGGTTTTCTTGGGATTTACCCAAACCTCGACCTATAAACACTACCGCGAAAATGCTCGTGAAACAGCATTAGATAATTATTATTTTGAATTAATGTCCGTTCATCAAAATCGTCAAGAGAAGTATTTTGAACAATTAGAAGCGAGAGTAGCGGCTGAAAAAGCGCGTATACGTGAAATTAATGTAGCCAGATATCAAAAGGAGCTCGATGAAGTAGATGCGCAGTTGGCGGGCGCTCAAGAACGATTAAATCACGCTAAGGAATGGCAATTACTGCGATCGCATTCGGAAAGAGCGGAACAAGTTGAAGCAGCACAACGCGAAGTAAATATGTTAGAAACCCGAAAGAATCAATTGATTCAATTAATTCAAGAAAAATAAATTCAATCGTGATGCAGAAACTATTGGGGTTTATGAAGAGATTTAAACGAAAATCTGTTGCAATAATTCAAAAATCAGTTGCAGTGAAACTATATTTAGTTTCCGTAAATAGCACATTCACGGGATTATTTGTTTGGTTGTTACTGGGAATTTCGTCGTGTAATTATGTGGGAGATTATGAAATGAGCCGGTTGGATTCTTTGGAAATCCAGTTGAAAGCGAAGCGACAATCACAAATGGATTCAGCCGCACGGGTACTGGAAATAACAGGCGGCAGGGAGTTGCCAAATGATCAACAGCTAATTGTGCCTGAAGGGGCTATTCAGGGAGATTTTAATGGCGATTCTTACACTGAATACGTTTACTTGGAACAGCCATCCCCCGAAAAAATAGAAGCAGAGATGTGTACCACGGTTTTGAAAAGCAATGCTGCTCTTACCGATATGGTATTTAATTCTTGTCGAAGTACCATATTAAACATCGGCGATGTAGATGATGATGGAACCGATGAAATTCAATTAATTACTTCCGGAACGAATGGCACTTGGTTGTCGGTGGGTTTGTTGGCCTATGTAGATGGAAAATGGAAACATTGCATTGCTCCGTTTATGATCAACAATGCAGCACATTCTATGAAACAATACATTGAAAAACTGGGACAGGGCAAGGTGAAAATTTATTACCACGACATGTCGGAAAATACAGATTTCGAGCATCCCCTAAGCAAAACCGTTAGAGTGGTCAAATAATTCGATGTAAGTGAGTATTAATGATTCGATTTTAAACAATTCAGCAATTGGGTAACAAGTGTTTGTAATATTCGGAAACAAGTAGGTTCAGTTGATAGAAAATTAGGCAAGTCAGTTATTCGATGTATTTTTGAAAAAATGAAGATATTGTGGTTGGCAGGATGGTATCCGCATTCAAAAAATCCTTTGGCAGGAAATTTTATTGCGCGACATGCTGCTGCGGTGTCGAAAGTGAGTGGAGAAGAGATACACGTGCTTCATTTTGCTCCGTTTTCGGTGACAATTTGGGATGGGATTCGTAGGCTGTTTGGGCGGAAATTTTCAGATGTACCCGAAGTGTACTCTGAACCATTGAAATTTCACTCAGATGCAGTAGATGCTAACTTTTATATATCGGAAGCTGGCTCAGATGCAGCGATGAAAAAGAGTGATTCTCAATTCAACATACCCGGCATAAAGAAAGAGGTAGGTGTAAAAGTGGAAGTAGTTGCAGTCCCTCAGATAAAAGGACTGATATTTAAACTGCTAAATTTAATCATTTACTATCGTCGAGCGCATCGAGTGGTATATCAAAAGTTAAAATCCATGGACATGCCTAGAAAATCGGGTTCGGCTCGGGAATACGGGATAGTTCATGTGCATGCAGCCGATAAAATTGGTATTGTGGCAACTTGGTTTCAAAAAGAGTTCCGATATCGAATTTTCTACACCGAACATTGGGCCATATTCAACGAACAAGCACCAGATCGGTTCAGTTTGAGAAACCCTTGGTTTCAGTTTAGCTTTCGGGTATTATGGCGACATACAGATGTAGTCGCTGCTATTTCCAATACCATGTTAAAACAAATGGAAACGGCTTTGGGAAAATCAAAAGCATCGGTTTTATTGCCCAATGTGGTGGATCCGGCATTGTTGTCAGATGATTCAAGAGTGCTTAAATCAAGTAAATCCTCAATTTTGGATCCCGTTCCGCTGGATTCGAATTCAGGAAGTGAAAGTTCCGTTTTTGACAAAGGAGATTCTGTAACTACTCCTAAATATCCGGGTACATCCAATTCAACCGAAATCGTATTTTTACATATATCGAATTTGGAAGACCGAAAAAACGTAGCACCTTTAATGAGTGCATTTTTAGAGCTAAAAACAGATTATCCTCAGATTCGATTGGTTATTGTAGGGTCGAATCGAGAACGATTTGAATTAGTTTATCAACAGGCCATTCAGTCTATTAGCTCAACTCAAAATAAAAGTTCGGACCGCCCTAATGGTTCAGGTCACTTCAGTGGGTCGGCGCAAACCAATAGTTCAGATCAACCTTCATTTCATTCCATAGAATATCACGAATCCAGACCGGTAGGAGAGTTGAAGGAATTTTATCAAAACGCAACTGCATTGGTACTACCATCCGCTGTAGAAAATTCTCCATGCGTTATTGTGGAAGCCCATTATTTTGGATTACCTGTAATTGCAACCAAAACAGGTGGCGTTGCAGAAATGGTGAACCACAGCAACGGCATTCTAATGTCCGTAAAGACATCCCCCGAAAGAATGAAAAAAGAAATCAAAAGTGCCTTGTTGGAATTTATAGAACACCGCTCAAATTTTGATTCCGAACAAATAAAACGCAAAGCGAAAGAACAATTTCATCCGGATAATGCCGTACTAGATTTGGTGAAAACCTATGCTTCCCTTAAATTTACCGACCAACCCTAGGGAATGTGTGGCATAGCCGGAATATCGAGCGCAATTGTTAAAGATCCGTCTTATTGGAAGAAGTGGGCGCAAGAATTTTTGCAAGATTTGGAACACCGGGGTCCCGACGATCAGGGTTTGGTGTTTTTGCTTCGAAATAAAGAACCCTTGCCGGTTAATGTGGCTCAGAAAGAGTACCCAGATTCGTTGCAGTATATGCCCAGAACAGCTTTGGATGAGTCGATTCAGCCTTCCATTACCGGTTTTTTAGTACATAAACGACTTTCAATTATTGCTCCCGGTGTACGCGGACATCAACCCATGTGCGATGCAACCGGTAGGTTTTGGCTCACCTATAACGGAGAAATTTTCAACTACATCGAATTGCGTAAACAATATCGATTAAATACCATTACAGACACAGATACTGAGGTTTTGTTGGAGTTGTGGGCTAAAATGGAGGAAAAATGTTTGCCTCTATTGGATGGTTTTTTTGCCTTTTGTATCTACGATTCCAAAGAGAATACTTACACCGTAGTGCGCGATAGAACGGGAGTAAAGCCGGTTTATATTCGAAAAAGTGATAATGGTTTTGCGTTTGCAAGCGAAGAAAAACCGTTGAGAAAATTAGCAGCGGTCAATAGCTTGAATCCCCAAGCAGTCTATCTTCACATGAAACATTCCATGACCGACGCGGTAAGTTGGTTTGATGAGGTGGAATCGCTCAAAGCTGGACATTGGGTAAAATGGATTCCCAATTTGCGAAGTTTAATCGTTCGTAAGTGGTTTGATCCGGTGGGGTCCAATCGACTACAAGAGCGAAAAGATCTTCGCGAATTGCTGTTCGATTCCATGCGCAAGCGTTTGAGAAGCGACGTTCCAATGGGCTTTGCGGTTAGTGGTGGCATTGACAGTGCCATCATTTTGGGTTTGGGACGCTGGTTATTGGGGATGGATGCAAAGCTGCACTTATTTTCAGTGGGTGCACCCGGTTTGCCCGGAGATGAATCTGCTTGGCAGCAAAAAGTGCATCAAAAACACGGGGGAAGTTGGCATCGAATAGATGCCGCTCAGTTTTCAACCGAAGACTTGAGAGATTTAGTTTCGAAAACGGCTAGACCTGCCGTGGCTTGGAACAATGTAGGCCATTTTGTGTTGTGCAGAACGGTTCGGAACCATGATATTACGGTGTTGTTTAACGGACAAGGTGCAGATGAATTGTTCGGTGGATATCCCGATTATTTTGTACAGGCTTATATTCAAGATAAAAATAGCATCTCCGATTTTAAGGATCATTGGCCATTGCCTGCAAGCAAAATTCGGGCTATGGCATTGAAACGAAAATTGAGAAATTGGATGTCGGAAACCGTAAAAAAACGCATTGATCAATCCATTTGGGGCAGTGCTTTTTCAGAGGATATCATTCGAAATAACCCAATAGAATTGCATCCAACTGTACGCGATTTAACTGAACTAATGATGGGCGACTATTATGGTAATTCATTGGATCCAAAATTTTACGGTCGTTTGCAACAAATGCTGGCTTGGGAGGATAGAAATGGAATGGCATTTCAACTGGAAAGTCGCAACCCATTTGCCGACGACGCTTCACTTCCCGGTTCGTTGTATGGTAAATTTGGTCTACGAGAACTAAGTGAGGGTGGTTATCCCAAGGGCATGTTAAGAAATGCTTTCAAAGATTTATTGCCTTTGGATTTGTATGCCCGAACGGATAAAAAAGGTTTTACTCTGCCTGAAGATTGGCTAACACAACGTGAAATGCCACGTTGGGAATCCTTTGTGTTGTCGTCAAAATTGGATTCATATATTCAGCGCAGTTACCGCGAAAAGTTGTGGAATCAACGGGATAAAGTGAGTGCATTAGATCGAAATCGATTATTTAAACTCGCGTCTTTAGGTATGTTTTTGGAGGATTTGTCGTGAATCTGAAAATTATTGGGAATAATTACACCTGGCAAGTGGCAAAAGCCGCTGCGGCGTTTTTAACAGTAGTGGTGTATTCACGGGTTTTGGGTGCCCATTTCCGGGGCGAGTTGAGTTTAATGTTACTGTACTTGCAATTGGCGCTGATGATTAATGAGATGGTAGTTGGTTCGGTGATGGCTAATTGGTTCGTTCGATTCGATTTTAAATTTTTAACTCAGCGTTTGTGGTGGGTGAGTGGTACCGTTTTAGGCGTTTTTGGCCTTTTGGGATGGTTGGGATTTAATTGGGGATATATGGTTCTGCCCTTGGTGTTGTTGGGTGCAACGTTGGTGCGACAAAACATGGTTATCAACTTATTGCAGAGCAAAGATTTAATTTCACTTCGCAACCGTTGGCAATTCCATTATGAAGCATTGAAATTGATATTGCAGTTAGTGGGATTTGGCTTGCTGTATTTTTTAATTTATTGGGCTAATGTTCAAAAGGATTTACATCCAAGTTCTTCGCAGTGGGCTGAGAATTTGCTAATTTCCTCGTTGGGAAATAGTGAATGGAATCCAGTGTTGTATGTTTTATGGATCTTAGCAATAGCGGGTATTATTTGGTGGTGGCTGAGCCGAAAGGTTGTTAGAAATGTATTGAATGGTGATTCCATCCACACTCTACATCCCCCGAAATCCCAATCGAATAGCGTTCACTCCCTGCATCCCGCGGAATC
>CAYPYX010000069.1:0-2200 GCA_964415065.1 uncultured Rhizobium sp. | reverse complement strand
ATCCCCCGAAACAAAAATTTGGGTGGCTAGAAATCAGAGAAGGGGTTTTAGCCCAATTGGGACATCTGGTTTTGTTTCTCATTTACCGAATGCCGATTTTCATGTGTTCAGCATGGTTACTTAAAATTTGGGGATTCAACAGCGAAATCATACCCCGGGGATATGAAGGATTTAATGATTACAATCGAATTGCGGGAATACTTTCCAACGTGTTATTAATTGCCGATACCTTATGGATTTTTGCGAATTCTTTGGGAGGGATGGTGCATGCAAAATTGCTTCAACCGGACATGATGTTGCGTTCGGTTTCCAGTCAGAATCGCTGGATTTGGAGATTTTTTATCATCAGTATTTTAGGTACATCTATTTTAACATTCCTAACAGCTTTGATGCCTGATATTTTATACACCTCCATATTTGGTAGGGAGTTTGGTGTCATGGCGAAGTACTTTAGTTGGATTATACCCGGTGTTTTAGCTTTGGGAGTTTCAGCCGTTATTGGACACGTTTTACATGCTCGAAATCAGTTCTCAACCTTATTGAAAAATCATGCGATGGGGTTAGGGGGGATGTTGTTATGTTGGTGGATTTTAAGAAAGCCGTTGTGGCCGTCAGATCTGGATTTTGCCAAGTACTTATTGTTTGGATTCAATTTTGGGTTGATTTTGGTGATGGTCATGAATTTTTTAAGTATGGGGCCGGATTTTAGAAAGCGTATAAAAACACCCCGTAACATATTGATAACATTGAACTTGTTGTTTCGATTTGTTCGAAATCGAACTCATTAATGGCCAATTTTTTAGGCAATTAATAAAAATTCTTTTTTTAGCCGTACCCATTCCGCTAAATTTGTCGGACAATTTACTAAACGACACATTATTATGTCAGCTCCAATGAATGGCGGATCTCCTAGATATAATCCGCTAGAAAGTATGAATCGTCGCTTCGATGCGGCAGTGAATGTTTTGGGTTTGGATCAACAATTCGCAAATGTTTTGAGGGTTCCCGACAAGGTGGTTATCGCGAATATACCGGTTACCATGGACGATGGAACCATCAAAGTTTTTGAGGGATTTCGTGTAGTGCATTCAGATCATTTAGGTCCATCCAAAGGCGGTATCCGTTACAGCATGGATGTGAATTTGGATGAAGTGAAGGCGTTAGCTGCATGGATGACTTGGAAATGTGCAATTGTAAGTATTCCTTACGGTGGAGCAAAAGGAGGTATCAAGTGCGATCCTCGTTCCATGAGCAAAGGCGAATTAGAGCGTTTGACTCGCGGTTACACCGTTAAAATGAAAGATGTTTTCGGTCCAGATTCCGACATTCCAGCGCCCGATATGGGAACCGGTCAACAGGAAATGGCTTGGATCGTTGATGAATACAGCAAGATCAAGGGTCAAAACGCTTGGGCGGTTGTAACTGGTAAACCTATCGTTCTCGGGGGAAGCTTGGGTCGTGTAGAAGCTACAGGCCGTGGTGTTATGGTTTCAACTCGTTCAGCATTAGCAAAAATGGGAATTAAACCAACCGATGCAACATGCGTAGTTCAAGGTTTCGGTAACGTAGGAAGTATTTCTGCGAAATTGATTGCTCAAATGGGTGTTAAAATCATCGGTATCAGCGATGTTACTGGAGGTTATTACAATCCAGAAGGAATTGATGTTGAAGCTGCTTTGAATTATGTTGCTACCAACGGTACCAGAACTTTAGAAGGTTTCCCTAACGCTCAGAAAGTGAGCAACGGCGAACTTTTGGAATTGGAATGTACGGTATTGGTTCCAGCAGCCATGGAAGATCAAATCACACCAGAAAATGCGCATAATATCAAAGCTAAATTGATTGTTGAAGGTGCAAATGGACCAACAACGGCTGAAGCAGATGCTATTTTAGATCAAAAAGGAATTATGGTAGTTCCCGATATTTTGGCCAATGCAGGTGGTGTAACCGTTTCCTATTTTGAATGGGTGCAAAATCGTTTGGGTTACTACTGGACAGAAGAGCGCGTAAATCGCAGAGCAGATCGTGCTATGAAAATGGCATTCGACAATGTTTTCGCAGCAGCAGAAAAACATAAGATTAACATGCGTTTGGCGGCTTACGTTGTTGCTTTAGAAAAAGTAGCAGGTACTCTGAAAATCAGAGGTTCTTTCTAATCTTTAAAAGAATACATGAGAATACATAAAGAAGGTTATAAAAT
>CAYPYX010000068.1:0-11795 GCA_964415065.1 uncultured Rhizobium sp. | reverse complement strand
CACATGACCCCAAAAAAACTGGAATTATCTGGATTGATGCTCATTTAGATTTGCACACGCCTTTAACTACGCCATCCGGTAATATTCACGGTATGGCACTGAATACAGCTTTAGAATCTAATAATGAGTCCTGTAAATCCAATCAGGTGGATTCCGACAGTTGGTCAACATGGAATAAAATCAAATCCCTGAAAAAACAAGGCTCTGTTCCTCCTGAAAACATTGTTTTTATTGGAATACGCAGTTACGAGGAACAGGAAATAGCCCTTGTTAAAGAACTAGGTATCCGAGTTTATTTTGCGGAAGATGTACACTCGTTGGGAATAAATTTGATTATTCAGGAAGCCATTCAATATTTAGAACCCAAAACCAATCATTGGTACGTGAGTTTTGATGTAGACAGTTTAGATCCTTCCTTGTCTGCGGGAACGGGTACACCGGTTGAAAATGGTTTACAATTGAATCAGGCACAACCTTTGATTAATGTGCTTTGGAATCATCCCAAAACCCAATGTTTTGAAGTTACTGAAATCAATCGAGAATTGGATTTGAACAAAGACATGGTACAGCTTATTTGTAAGCTATTGCATGACAGTTTTTCCTGAGTAAATCAGATTATATCGAACTAGATTTCCTTCTTGGCGAAAGATGTCATAGACACTCAAAACAACATTTAAGCCGTTGATTTTATCCATAAATGGATTATTTATCAAATTACTTTACTACGGACTTAGAACGGTCAAATATGCAGTAACCAATCCATGGTGTCGATCCCATCAGCATAATCCCATAATGTTGGACATTGAGCTGCTCCTAATTTTTCCGATTTGATAGAATCATGCAGATCAACATTGCTCACAACGCATTGAATTTCATCTTGATGCTTAGAGAAAAATGCTTCAATTTCCTCGGTAGATTTGTAGAATTGGTAATTCAGCATTCCCACCGGTGAATGTAATTGATCGCGTTCTTTGAGCAACAAATAACCCGAATCAATATGTGGGTCTAAATTCATCAGCAGTAACGCTTTGTGATAATTGTAGTTATTAGCGTATTTGTTGTGAAATAACACCGAACCGTAGTGTTTTTCCCAAACATCGAACAAGGGTTTAAACTCAAATCCTTCGGGTAAGAACAATTGGGTAATGTTACGACATCCCTTCCCAAAATAATGAAAAACATCTTGACCTAAATCGATATAGTCTTGTTCACTGCACTGATCATTGGGAGCCAATACGCCGATGGAGTGTCGATTTTTTCGGAGGATGTGGGGAATGTGGCGAAAATAATATTCGAAGTAACGGTAAGTATTGTTGCTTCCGGTTGCAATGGCGCGATCGATGCCTTTCAATTTATCCGTGTATTCGATGTTTTCCTTCCAAATTGGATCAAAATTAGACGCCGCATTTAACCACATTTTGGGCAGAATATCGTCGTCGGATGATAATCGAAGTTTTACTTTGAATCCTGCCAAAACAGCACAAATCACATCGTGCATAACGACAAAAGGAATGTTTCCAGCACCAATGATTCCTACTGTTTTGGGGTGATCGGTCTGGGGATTAATTCCGTTATCGTGCATTTGACTCGGGACTTCCTTTCCCGAAATTCGAGGTTCGGCAGCTGAAAAATCATAGCGTTTCAACCATTGGTTTATTTGCTCATCACTCAATGCGAGCAACCATTGATCTAAAGATAGCTCAATATTATTTTGAGTAAACCACGGGTTGTGAATTTCTGCGGTTTTGATGGTATCTGTCCAATCCGGTGATTTTTTATAATCTGCAATTGCAGATCTTAATGCTTTTAAGCAATTCAGTTGAAACTCCATTGCAACAAAGATACGATGGATCAGTCGTAGAAATACTCTTCGCTTTTCTGGAAATTACCAAAATTGAACATGTAGGTGAATCCCACTTGTACATTTCCACCTCTGAAGTTCACGGGAAATGATTTTCCAAAAAACTCTCCGTATTGAACATTCATTTGATGACTGGTGCTAATGGCTTGTTGGTAGGTCACGTTGAATTCGTAACGATCGCCGCCTTCTGTTTTACCACCGAATACGATCCCCAGATAGAACAACGGATAAATCTTTGCTTTTTCATTTTGCACCAAACGGAATCGAGGATTCAAGGTTTGGTTGTAAACGGTATCGTTCTGAACACCATCTAAATTGTAGTTCATAGATACACCAAAGCGCTCTGAAATGTAGTTGGAGGAGCTAAAACCTTGGCGCAAACTCATTCCCAACTGCAGGTTGATGCTAGAAAATCCTTTTGCGATGTTGGTGTTATAAGCCATGGTATCATTGGCAATTTTATAACCTGTATTTAAATAACCCAGTCCTAAATTCAGTGAGGAAGCACGAGATAAATCGTAAGATAAATTTACGTTAGCGAATCCACCAATGCGATTTCGAGTTGAGAAATTATTGGCCAAAGTATCGTTGGTACTGGTTTTGGATAGGGCTACACCCCCATTTGCACCCACATACCAGCGACTTTGTGCGGCAAGTTGCAAACTTCCACTTACCAAGACTACCCATAAGGCCCATTTTTTAAGCATAGATACAAAAATAGTGCATTTATCCCAATCCTACATCGAGCGACATCATCAAAACAAAACCTAACATCAATCCTAAGGTTGCGCGGTCGTTGTGTCCGTTGGATTGTGATTCTGGTATGACTTCTTCAACAACAATGTAAATCATGGCACCTGCTGCAAATGCCAATGCGTATGGCAGTACACTTTGCGCTACCATAACCAATGCAACTCCTAATACAGCAGCAACAGGTTCAACCATTCCGCTTAACTGTCCCCACATAAAAGACTTCCACCGAGATAAACCAAAACGTCTTAAGGGCAAAGAAACTGCCATTCCTTCTGGAAAATCCTGAATTCCAATTCCAATGGCGAGAGCTATGGCTGCAGGCAAATCTGCTCCAGGCAATCCTTCAGCCACGGCACCAAAAGCAACCCCAACAGCCAATCCTTCGGGAATATTATGAAGAGTTATTGCCAAAACCAATAAAACCGTACGATTCCAATTGGTTTTTACTCCCTCTGATTTTTCTAATGGTGCACTTAAATGTAAATGCGGCAACCATTGATCCAATCCAAACAAGAAAAAAGCTCCACCTAAAAACCCTATACCCACAGGTATCCAGGCCTTAGAAGCACCCCAACTACCCTCCGCCATTTCAATGGCCGGATTCAATAAACTCCAAAAACTTGCTGCTAACATAACACCCGCTGTAAATCCCAGCAACGTATCCATGTATCCTCTCTTTACATCTTTAATCAAGAATACCATAGCAGCTCCAAGTGCAGTAATAAACCATGTAAATAAGGAACCCGTAAAACCCTGCATCAACGGTGACATTCCTTCGAAAAATGCGGTAAGTTGTTCCATCATACTCAAAAAAAATTACATTTCCTCAAATATACAAAAACACTCAGATATGTTGTGTGTTAAAAAAAGGTCATCAGTTGTCGATACCCATTGGCCTCGATAAGAGAACTTGACGCATCAAAAGAATTAATTCATCTGGTTACAGCAATTAACCTCTGAAATTAGAAACAGAGCCCATCAATGAACTCGATCACCTCGCAAGTCTAAACGACTAAGTACTTCGGCTTCAATTTTTAGCCATTCTTGCCAACGAGTTTTTACTTGATCTTCTGGATAATATTCCTTGGCTAAGTCAATGAACATGCGATAATGACCCGCTTCCGATACCATAAATTCGTGATAAAATCCCTTCAAATATTCATCGCTGCAATACAAACTCAGCAATCGGAATCTTTCACAACTTCTCGCCTCAATTAACGCACAGACCAATAAACTTTCAAGAAGTTGCAGCTCTGTGTTCCCTTTTTTCATGTGCTCGTGAAGTCCCAAAACGTATTCATCTTTTCGGGTTTTTCCCAATTTTATGTTTCGTTTGGTCATTTCTTTCAGTACTTTTCTGAAATGTCCCCACTCCTCTGCCACTAAAGGAGTTACTTCTTGAACTAACTTTTCTTTATCGGGGAAGCGAATAATGAGCGAAATACCTGATGTTGCTGCTTTTTGCTCACAAAACGCATGGTCAATTAAAATTTCTTCAATCGATTTCTCAGCAATATTCACCCATCTTGGATCCGTAGGGAGCTTTAGTCCCAACATTTTGATACTGCTAATTTCTTCTTGAGATTCCATTACTGTAATTCACATTTTTTATTATGCCACTATTTTTCAGCCGATTATTCCCTCAGCTGCTATAAAAAAATTAAATTTTTTAATTATGCCTCTATTAATCAGCCGATTATTCCCTCAGCTGCCATAAATTCAAAAGTTTATGAATTTGACTTTGAATCAAACTTTTTCAATTCGCGAAAAAAATTTAATCTCTTAGCAGGTTTCGATTTTATTCACGCGATTTTCGTGACGACCACCTTCGAATTCGCTGTTTAAATATGCATCTACAATTTTCAACGCTTCTTCTTTGGATACAAAACGCGCAGGCAAACAAACAACATTGGCGTTATTGTGCTGACGTGCTAAAGAAGCCAATTCGGGTTGCCATGCCAAAGCTGCTCTAACCCCTTGGTGTTTGTTAGCAGTTATGCATACTCCGTTACCACTTCCGCAAATTAAAATTCCCAATTGATTTTCTCCTGTAGCAACAGAATCAGCAACTTTATGGGCATAATCTGGATAATCTACACTGTCAGCTGAATCCGGTCCAAAATCCTGAGGCTGGTGACCGTTTTCTAACAAGTAAACTAAAACGTCGTTCTTTAGTTCAAAACCGGCATGGTCAGAACCTACTGCGATGGTGTATTTGGTTGTCATGGGATGTAAAGGTTATTTGGAATTTAATATGGGAGTTAATATTTTATTGTTCATTGCGACGTTTTTCAACTCGTTTAGCGATTTGTATCCCCAAAAAGTATAAAAACATTAAAGGCAATCCCAATAATAATTGTGAAAACATATCTGGAGAGGGTGTTGCAATGCCCGCAATTACGAAAATAATCACGGCTGCATACCTCCAGTATTTTTTTAACAAATCAGAAGTTACAAGTCCTATGCTAGCTAAAACATAAATCAACACCGGTAATTCAAAAACTAACCCCGTTGCTAGACTCATGAACGACACAAATCCAGTCACCGAAGAAACGGTGATAATATTTTGAATCTGGGGACTCAATGAATATGACAATAAAAAATTCGTAGCTACTGGAACCAATAAAAAATAGGCGAATAAAACTCCTGTGAAGAACAATAACGATACTACAAACAAACTTTTGCGAACTCGTTTTATTTCTGCTGCACTCAATGCTGGCTTAACAAAGAGCCAAATTTGTTGCACTATGTAGGGAAAACTCACCACAGCACCGATTACGAATGAAATTTTAAATGCCGAAACAAACTGACCTTGAATTTGCTGACTTTGCATATTTAATGCAGGTGGCGACCAACATAAGGCGTCTGATTGAGTGAAAAAACGTCCAGCCTTGCAAAAGAATCGATATCCCCAAAAATTCTCTTTAAACGGGGATAATATGATCAAATCAAAAATTTTCTCAACGAAGAAAAAAGCAATTAACGTTGTTCCAAATAGCGCGTAAGCAATTCGTACCAACCGTGCCCGAAGTTCATCGATATGGTCAAAAAAACCCATGTTTTTTTCATTGGGGTATAATTCATCTACATCGACTTGATCCAAAGGCATGTTACAAAATTAGCTAAAAAGTAAAGATTAAGAAACTGTTGATTCAGCTTAGATGAAAAATAGAATGACTCAATGCTTTGTGTAGGTGTATTTAATTGTCAAGCATTTTACTTAAACCTGCTCATATCACATCAACATACCACCGCAAACCGAAAGGGTTTGGCCTGTTACGTATTGACTCATATCAGAAGCTAAGAACATGCAAACATTTGCCACATCCTCAGGTGTTCCACCGCGCTTCAATGGAATGGTATCAATCCAACCTTTTTTCACATTTTCATCCAATACTTCAGTCATTTCTGTTTCAATAAAACCAGGAGCTACGGCATTGCAACGAACATTTCTGGATCCCAATTCCTTAGCGATACTTTTTGTAAAACCAATCATTCCCGCTTTAGAAGCAGCGTAATTGGCTTGTCCAGCATTGCCCGTAACACCCACTACAGACGTCATATTGATAATGGATCCTGCACGATTTCCAAGGAAATGTTTTAAAAATGCTTTTGTTAAATTGAAAGCACTTTTGAGATTGGTGTTGATTACTTCATCCCACTGTTCTTCGGTCATTCTGAGCATCAATGTATCACGAGTAATACCCGCATTGTTGATTAACACGTCGATTTTACCAAAATCAGCAATTACTTGAGTTGCTAAATCTTCGCTTTGTTTGAAATCAGCAGCATTGCTTTGATATCCTTTTACTTTTACTCCATATTTTTCAGATAATTCTGATTCAAAGGCTCTGGCTTTTTCCACCGAGCTAGCAAATGTAAACGCAATATTGCAACCATTTTTGGCAAAAACTTCCGCAATTCCTTTACCAATTCCGCGAGAAGCGCCTGTGATTAATGCTGTTTTTCCTGATAACATGGGGGCGAAATTACATCAAAAGTTTAAAAATAAAGCAAGTGAAATTTAAGGATTGTTGAGATGCTCGGTTTGATGTTCAATTCTCCAAGCTTCCACTTTGGGATTCATAACAACAAACCACAACGGGAAAATCAAGCTCAAAACCATCATACCGGGATAACCTGTCGGCATTTGAGGTGTTATTTGATGACTAACTAAATGCTGATACTTTTTATTCGTTTTGTAGTGATGGTCGGAATGTCGCGATAGTTCGAAAAGCAAAAGTCTCCCAACTGGATGATTGGAATTCCAAGAATGATGAAGATCCACCAACTCTAAATAACCATTTTCCAATTTCTTTCTCATCAGTCCATAATGTTCAATATAGTTAATGGTTTCAAGCAACGTTGCTCCAATGAATGCCGCTAATACCCAAAAGAGCATGATCGACCATCCCCCGAAAAATCCCAATGACCCAACGGCGAATAACTGAATCAATTGAAACTGCAACATTTGATTGGATGGATGAAATTTAGCCTTCCCTGCTCGTTTTAGACGTTCAAACTCCAAATGCCAAGCGCTGAACCACGTTTGCACCATAGAGCGAACCCAAAACCACTGCACGGGCTCGTTAAAACGCGCTGTTGATGGATCCTCTTTACTGCCCACATGCTTGTGATGACCGCGATTGTGTTCAATAAAAAAGTGCATATACAACGATGTTAGCAGCAGCGATTGCGCTAATATTTGCTCCGATTTCTTGGATCGATGTCCCAATTCATGCGCTACATTAATACCGTAACTTCCGCACAGAATTCCCATGGCAATGACCTTTCCCAGTGCCACAACGTCCCAACTCGCATCCTTCATAACGTAGATAAAAAATCCCAGCGTAATCCATTGGATGGGAACCATCAGGTATAAAATCCAATCGTATAGGGGTGAATTTTTTTCGGGGGATGTTAATTCGGTATAGCTGTTTAATTCTTTTTGGGGAAATTTCGAAGTGTGATTCTTGGATGAAGTAGAGGGAGATGCTGCCGCATCGGTGTTTATCCCTAATTCGTTTTCAGAAATGTCTGAAGAGTGTTCGATAGGCACTACGGAGTTGGATGAAGCAGCGGAATTTCCGCGTAAATTCTCAGAAGTTTCATGTCGAGATGGACCTATAATCCACTCCAACAAAGGAATAAATCCAAATACAAAAACAACAGCCGTCCAACTCATATAATTATCTACCAGAAGTGAGTACCAAACCGAAACTGCTGGTAATAAGGCAAATAAGTAGTGTTTGGGTTTCATGATTTCAATTTTAGTCATTTCCTTTTGGATATGGATAACTCAATGAATTTTTTGTAGAAAATGATTCTACATTTGCCCAATACTTACCAAGCAATTAGTTTCGTTGAATTTCATTGTTTGTTAGGGATTTAGAGAAATTGTTTATTTACTTTTTATGATTCAACTCGACTCCAATATCGAATTTCTAAAAGGCGTTGGACCGGCAAAAGCCGAGGCCTTAAAATCGGAATTGGGTATTTTCACGGTTGCAGATTTATTGAGTCATTATCCTTTCCGACATGAGGATCGGTCTAAAGTGATACCCATTTTTGAAGCCCCCCGATATAAAGACGTTTACGTTCAATTTAAAGGTAAAATCATTCCAGGAGGCATGCAGGGACAAGGAGCAGGACGTAGATATACCGCGTTTTTAACCGATGGTTCGGGTGAAATGGAATTGGTTTGGTTTCAAGGGGCTCAATGGATCGAAAAATATTTAAAACCGAACTCTGATTATTTAGTGTACGGCAAAATCAACGATTTCAAAGGGAAATTCTCCATTGCACATCCCGAATTGGAATTGTTGTCACCGGATTTTCAATTATCAAAACTCGGACTGCAACCTGTTTATCCGATGACGGAAGGTCTGAAACGTCGTCGGATAGAAAGTAAACTTCTTTCGCAATTGTGCAAAATGGTGGTTTTTTCTCCTGGATTTCAAATGCCGGAAAACATCCCCCAAGAAATCGTTCAAAAATTCAAATTCCCCAATCGAACTCAAGCCTTGCAGATGTTGCATGCACCGAGAAACGTGGAAGAATTGGAATGGGCAAAAAAACGCTTAAAATTTGAAGAACTATTTTACTTACAATTGCGGCATCTGCAAATAAAAGGAAATCGAAATCGCACATACAAGGGTCTGATTTTCAATGAAATTGGAGAGCATTTCAACACATTTTATCAAAATCACATCCCGTTTGAATTGACCAATGCCCAAAAAAAAGTAATTCGTGAAATTCGAAACGACATGAAAACGGGCAAGCAAATGAATCGATTGCTGCAAGGCGATGTGGGTTCTGGTAAAACCATGGTTGCCTTGTTGAGCATGCTGATTTCAACGGGGAATGGATTTCAAGCCTGCATCATGGCACCTACAGAGATTTTGGCCCAACAACACTTTGAATCCATATCAGAATCGGTTGCTCCTTTAAATCTTACGGTGAAACTTCTTACGGGGTCCACCAAAAAAAAAGAACGACTGCTAACCTTGGAACAACTAGAAAACAACCAAATTCATATTCTCGTTGGTACGCATGCACTTTTAGAAGAACAAGTAAAATTTTCAAATCTGGGATTGGTTGTAATTGATGAACAACACCGTTTTGGAGTGGCACAGAGGGCTCGTCTTTGGAAAAAGGGCAATGTACTACCCCACATATTGGTTATGACCGCTACTCCCATCCCTCGAACCCTAGCCATGACGGTATACGGCGACTTAGATGTGAGTATTATCGACGAGCTTCCAAAGGGCAGAAAACCGATTAGAACGGTTCATAAACATGAAACCTCTCGGGGTTTGGTCATGGATTTCATCAAAGAGGAAATTGCCAAGGGTCGTCAAATCTATTACGTTTTTCCATTGATTGAGGATTCCTCAAAATTGGAACTTCAAAGTTTGATGTCGGGATACGACATGGTAACCGATTATCTTCCTACTCCGCAATACACGTACAGTTTGGTTCACGGTCGATTAAAACCGGCCGAAAAAGAAGCAGAAATGAATAAATTCAAGCGTCATCAAACCGACATCATGATTGCCACAACGGTGATTGAGGTGGGTGTAAATGTACCCAATGCTTCGGTTATGGTGATTGAAAATGCAGAACGTTTTGGATTGGCGCAGCTTCATCAGCTTCGGGGACGTGTAGGCAGAGGAGCCGAACAGAGTTACTGCGTACTCATTACGGGAGGAAAATTGAGCGAAAATGGCACCAAACGAATTCGCACTATGGTTCAAACCAACGATGGTTTCGAAATTGCCAAAGTAGATCTGGAATTAAGGGGTCCGGGAGAGTTAGATGGCACCAAACAAAGCGGGGTTCTGGATTTAAAATTGTCGGATATCCGACACGATGAGGCCATTTTAATTGCGGCACGCATTGAAGCTCAGAACTGGCTGGAAAAAGATGAACTATTGATGTTACCCGAATCGGCTCCAATTCGCAACGAATTAGGGAAAACGCCCAATCGGACTATTTGGAGTAAAATTAGCTAAACTACCGAACTCGTCGAATTTTCCGCTAATTCAACGGATTTTACCAATAATGTTCTGGAATTGATGTAATTTCACGACTTCAATGAATTTCTTCACCGAAATCGGGCAGTATTTTCTCTTTTTGAGACTAACATTTCGTAAACCCCAAAAATGGAGCGTTTTTTGGAGAATCCTCCTGCTTGAAATGTATCAAATTGGAATTGGTTCACTTGCTGTGGTTGCATTAATCGCCACTTTTATGGGTGCGGTAACCACCATTCAAACAGCCAATCAGTTACTAACACCGTCTGACATGTTTCCTACCCAGTTGATTCCTAAATTTGTGGTGGGTACCGTGGTAAGTACTAGTTCGATTTTGGAACTTGCACCTACGATTACGTGTTTGGTTTTAGCCGGTAAAATTGGAGCCAACATTGCTTCTGAAATTGGGAATAAAAAGATTTCTGAACAAATTGATGCCTACGAAGTTATGGGTATTAATTCCGCGTCATTTGTGGCTTTACCCAAAATCGTAGCAGGTCTAATTATGATTCCTAGTTTGATAATTGTGGCGAACTTTTTGTTGATGTATGGCGGTGTTTTAGCTACCAAATTCACCTCTGCCCTAACCTACGACGATCTTATCTTAGGAGCTCGTTTGGTTTTCCATCCTGAATACGTTCGTATCATGTTAATCAAAGGATTCATATTTGCATTTTTGATTACCAGTTTAAGCGCATTTCAGGGTTATTACACCGAAGGTGGAGCTTTGGAAGTGGGCGAAGCAGGAACCCGAGCTGTTACCCGCATTTGTGTTTTTATTTTGTTTTTTGATTTAATCATCGCTCAGATTTTCTTGGGATTATGATAGAAGTTATAAGTCTGAATAAATCGTTTAACGATCGTCAAATCCTGTTTGATATAAACGCCCAATTTGTTTCCGGGAAACCCAACCTGGTAATCGGAGCTTCAGGAAGCGGTAAAAGTGTGCTTTTTAAATGTTTGGTAGGACTGTTAATCCCGGAATCTGGCGAAATTCGATACGAAAATCGCGACTTTCTCTCCATGCCTTACGACGATAAATTGAAGTTGAGAAAACAAATAGGCATGCTGTTTCAAAACAATGCCTTATTTGATTCTCTAACGGTCGAAGAAAATGTTGAATTTCCATTGAAAATGTTTTCTGCAATGTCGGCTCAAGAGCGTAAACATCGAGTAAACGAGTGCTTGTCGATGGTTAATCTCGTTAATGCCAATCATAAATTTCCCGCAGAGATTTCAGGTGGTATGAAAAAGCGTGTGGGAATTGCGCGAGCCATTGCTCTAAATGGTAAATATTTGTTCTGTGATGAACCGAATTCCGGTTTGGACCCGTTAACCAGTCGAGTTATTGATGACCTTATTTCTCAGTTAACCGCCGACTTGCACATGACTACCGTGGTTAACTCTCACGATATGAAAACGGTTAAAGATATTGGAGAGCACATCATTTTTATTTATCAAGGCAAAAAATGGTGGGAAGGCAGTAAATCAGAAATCGATGAAGCTCGATTGTCGAACCCAGAATTGAACGCATTTTTCCAAGCGAGTTTTTAATTTAGGAGCTGGCATTCAAAGCCGCCGCAATCCCAACGAAGCTGCAATTTTTTCGTAACAATTCGCGTTGTAAACGAGCTGGCATTCAAAGC
>CAYPYX010000067.1:0-11920 GCA_964415065.1 uncultured Rhizobium sp. | reverse complement strand
GATGTTGGAAATAAAAATAATAGGACCATGAACAAAAAAACCGGCTTGCGCCGGTTTTTTTTGTTCATGAAAATTACTTTTTAACTATTAACTCGCTCTTCAGGATTTTTTCCAATTCAACGTTTATTTCACCGATGCTAAACGCTGTTTGGCAATATCTACGTACTTCTTTTCCGTGAAATTCTCAATTACCTTGTTCCAAGCATCCTTCGCACTGACCAAATCATTGGTCTTAGCAAAAGCATCCCCCAACAAAATCAAGCTGCTACATACCCACTCATCGTAAGCATTGAATTGATCCAACAATTCAAAACAAACATCCTGACACGCAATCATACTGTCTTGTTCAAACAAAACTTGTGCCTGTAAATACTTGGCTTCTGCTGCAAAGCGACTGTCGCCCGAGGTGTAAATGTCCTTCAATTTAGGCAACGCTTCTTCGTACTTCTTCTCTTCCACTAAACTGCGAGCCAGAATGATTTTGGAATTGAACTTCAAATCATTATCCACCGACTGATCTTCTAGTACTTTCCCCGCAACTACCTTCAACCCTTCCTTATTCCCAGATTTATTATAACAATACATCATGGTTTTCCATGCCTTGCGTTGGATATCTTTCGAACGTGTAATGCTCTCCAATATTTCTACATATTGAATAATTTCATCGCAACTTGCACTGTTTCCATAAATTTTCAATACCGCTAATGTTGCATCTTCCTTTAAATCACCCGAATTTGCCACAGCCACTTTCTTGTACGCCTCAATTGCCTTTTGAGGTTGCTTTAATTCCTCGTAACTCATCCCCAAATAATACAAAGAAGATATTACGAAATTTCCGTTTGGTTTCTCAGATAAATACGTCTCAAACGAAGGAGCAGCCTTTTTATAGTCCTGGCGATCGTAAGCGTTCATAGCCGTTTCATATAACACACTATCCTCAGCCGACGAAGAAATTCCCCCCCGAGATGAAGCCCATTTCACATAATCACGTGCCCTACCCTCTTCCGTGTAAATGAACTTTACCATATCCGATGCCGACTGAGCATCTTGGGTTCCTTTAAACTCATCGTACAAACGAGTATATACCGAAACCGCTTCGTCTACTTTCTTGTCATTGTAGTAAATTCGGCCTAAAGTACTGTATGCTTTACGAGTTAGCTGCGTTCCAGGGTATAATGACAAAATTTGTTTGTAATACGACTCTGCTTCTTTGGTTCTGTTCATAAGCATGTACTCCGAAGCAATATCGTTGTAACCGTCCATCGCATAACGACTTCTTGGATACTGATCTATCAAACGCTTCAAAGTACTCACCTTTTCCTCGGAGCGATGCAACAAACCATAGATTACCGAACTTTGATACAATGCATAATCCGCATCCGTACCATTTTTACCTGAAACATAAGCATAAGCTCTTACTGCACGTTCTAAATCACGCGTCATCAAATAACAATCTCCCAAACGCAAATACGCATCGTGAACTACACGTTCCTCATATCTATTGTTCGTTAATTTCTTGGTAAACTCATCGAAAAATGTAGCCGCTTGTCCGTATTCTTTCTTACCAAAATACACATAACCTTGTCCGTAATACGCATAAGGGAATTCCTTTACCCTGTCTGATTGCGACATATCAATAAACGATTTGTATTCAGACAATGCCTTGTCGTTGTCCCCTTTTTGCATGAGTGCTTCAGCTATCCAATAGCTTGCTTCTGCTGCATATTTTTTATTG
This sequence comes from uncultured Rhizobium sp., assembly GCA_964415065.1. Taxonomy (GTDB): domain Bacteria; phylum Bacteroidota; class Bacteroidia; order NS11-12g; family UBA955; genus VMCP01. Next base: position 10,185 of record CAYPYX010000067.1, on the reverse strand, counting down.
GCTTGCTTCTTTTTACACTTTGAAAACAGGTCAATGGCATCGTCAAATTTTCTACTTTTATACAGTTCCATTCCTCGTGCAAGCGTTACTTTTTGATAAATTTCTTCAGTAGCCTCGTCTAAATCGTCGATTCCTTCCAAAATATCCACCGCTTCTCTGTAGTTGTCGGTATTCAACAACAATCGAGCTTTTAATTTACTTGCTTCTTTGGCTTCGGGGGATTTGGGGAACAATCGAACGTATTTATCCAATAGTTTTGTAGAATTGGATTCGCCTAGTTGAACGGCAATTTTAGCATGTGTGTAGAGCGCAATTCGTGCAATTTCCTCGTTGTATCCGGTTCTCCAAACTTCGGAATATGCAAAGGATGCTTCCCGATAGTTTTTCATTTTTAACAATACATTACCCAATTCATAACAAGCAATTTGAGCTAAACTATCGTTATTTTTTGCAACCGCTCTCAACCAGGGTAAACACTCATTACTTTGATCCGATTTAGCAAAAGCATAACCAATTTCAAATTGTTCTTGAGCGGATAATTTTTCTATTTTGGGATTAACCACCATAAAACTTTCTGTTGCTTTGCGGTAGGATTTCATCCGATAATAGCATTTTCCTTTCAACCATTCTATGTCGTTCTTACTTACACGAGGTGTATTGATTTTATCTAATTCACCAATAGCTTCTTCGTATTTCGACATTTGATAAAGTACTTGTGCCATATAAAAATGGACTTTTTCAAATCGCTTATCCTTGATAGATCGGAATGCATTGAAGGCAGCTTCATAATCTTTCTCCATCAAACAAGCATAACCGTAATAATATTGAGATATTCCTGCGTACTGAGGATTCCCTTTGTTCACTTTTTCTAAATGCTCCTTAGCTTCTTTGAACTTCTCTCTAAATACGTAACAAAATCCCACCCGAAAATGAAACTGATCTCGATCTTTAGGATTGAGGGCTTTCTCGTCTACTTCGCGGTAATACCCCAGCGCAGCGGGGTATTTTCCCCCGTTATAAAAATAATCGCCTAAGGCTAAATTAGCTTGATTTGCCCGACTGGAATTGGGATTGTTGTTCAAATAGCTATTCAAAAAAGGCTCGGCATTTTCATGTTGTGCATACAATTTTGCCATTGCATGATAAAAAACCAAATCACCATTTTCTTTGGCGCCCTCGATAGCTAAAGCCTGTTCGAATTGAGCAATTGCCGCATTGAATCGACCTTCCTCATACAATTCCAAACCTCGATCAAAATAAATTCGGGGATATGTATTCAACGTATGTTGTTGTCCATATACCCAAGATTGAACCAAAAGCAATAAAACAATTGCAGAATACCTCATAAAACAAAAGTACATCGGTAAATGCAAGTAAAATCGCACACTTATTGACACAAATGCCAAGTGAATTAATTATTGAACAGCTGTGCTAATTTCAAGGCATTGGAATCATTGTTAAACGACTCCTGAAGTAACGACATTCTTTGCTCATTTACATCGGAAGTGTATTCCATAGAAAAGGCATGTTGAATATGTGCAATGAGTTCTTTTTCATTGCTTCCCACGTAACAAAGCGACTCTAAACCGGTCTGATCTACCATTTCCTTGTTAGCCACGATGAATCGGCCTCGATACAAGGAGTTCAATAATTTCAATTTAATTCCAGTGGATTGAAAAGTTACCATGCAATTTACATGGGCATTTTGAATTAAATCCAATATTTCTTGGGTAGGTACATCTCTAACCAATCGAACGTGAGAATGTTTGGCAACGGATCTTTGTAAATGTTTTGAGGGACGGCTGCCGGCCACTACGCAGGGAACTTGCAGTTTAGAAAACACTTTTTCCACCAAATAAATGGCAGCACGGTTGTTTTCCGGAACGGATAAATTGCCGTGATACAAGACATACTCTCCCTTTCCTACTTTAGCCGTAACTTCTTTATTGGAATGAAAAGCAGGTATGTAAGTTGTTTTGCCATAAATCCCCGAAAAATAATCGGTTTCCATAGGCGAAATGGCAGCTATTCCATGAACTTGATGAAGTACTTTTTCGTAGCGCTTAAGTCGCCAAGCTTCCCATAAAAAGAATAATTTTTTCAACCAAAAATGCTCAGCAATGGCCAAAGCATTGTAGTAATTGTGCTCCACGTTATGAGCTCGGACAACCATTAACCGGCCAGCTAAATCCGGGTGATTCACAAAAAAGGTGGTATGTAACCCTTCGAATAATATCGGTGCATCGTCTTTTTTTAGTCGATCCAACAAGGAAAAATCACTTCGAGTGCTAACGATATAGGGCAATTTACCCCAGAATGGATTGCCTCCTTTTCGGGGATAATAATACAGTTGATCCACGGAATCTTCTAACTCCTTAGATAAACTCTTTCCATCGTACAAGTAAACATGAAGCGTAACCTTTATTCCTAAGTTTCTAAGGGATACTAATTTGAAATACATATCGGTCGAACCTCCGTAATTGGGAGGATAGGGCATGTCGAACGCTATGATATGTATGTGATTAATCATTATTTAACAACGATTGATAAAATGCAACTAGGGATTTTGATTCGTTTTCCCAGTTCCAAATTTCGCGAGCTTTTTGGCAATTTTCAACGCATTTTTGATAAACTTGGTCGTTTTCCATTAAAATTGTCAATTTTTCTTCAATTTCAGCACTATCTAAGGATACATTTAATCCAACACCAAATTCTCGATTTAAATGAAGGTATTCGGGAAAATCATTGATTACCGAAGGCAATCCTGCTTCCACGTAATCAAAAAACTTATTATTCAATGAAAGATAATAGCTTAAACCTTCGTTTTCACTAACATTATATCCAATTCTGGCCTTTCGTGTAATTTTAGGTAACTCATTCGGATGAACAAAACCATAGAAATGCACTTGATTCTGCATTCCGTTTTGTTGAACAAATTCCTTTAATTGAAGTTCAATATCTCCTTTTCCAACAATCAACAACGGATAGTTAACACGAGTTAAAATGCTTAACAGTCGTTCCAAACCACGCCCCTGATTTAAGGCTCCTTGATACAAGATAAATGAACCGTCTTCAAATGGAATTTGCGGTTCCGCTATTTCCCAGCCACTTTGGCTTTCGATTTTTTCTGATTTTTTTGGGGGATGGGAGATTTGCATAACCGGCATGTTTCCAGTCAATTCATTTTGTACTTCGGAATGAGTGTGAGCGGAGTCATTTTGCTTAACCGGCATGTTTCGAATCACTTCAGCGGGTTTGCTGTACAACTTCTGAAAATATTCGGCCAATGCATTTCCCACGGTATAAACTCGATCGGCATGCCTAAAAATCCTACCTTCCACCCATAGCCAAAAGGTTTGAACGGCTTTGCGATTTTGCACCTCCGGTACCATCGGAAAAATCTCATGTGCATCATAAACCAAGGTCAAATTTTGACGTAAGGATTTCAAAAAAATACCCGGAATAGCAGTATCCAAATCGATAACACATAAAACATTCATTCTCAACCTCAGCAAATACCAAAACAACCGCAAATTGTATTCTAAATAAAATAATTTGCCTTTCTCAAACCAACATTTTAATCGGGTTTGTTTATAACTGCGCTTCAACAAACTGGCCGATTCACGTTTTTCTCGACCAATCAATTCTACATCCCAGCCGTTAGACTGAAGCGTACCGCAAATTCGAATCATCCTTTGATCGGTATTCAAGTCATTAGTTACGCAAAAAACAGCCCTCATGAAGGAGGCAAAGTTAAACGATTCTCTTGGTTTTTCACGATTTCCCCCGAATCTAACATATCATTCAAAACATGTGAAAATTCTTTTCGATACGTATACGGAAAATAATCCATCAATCGTTTTAGCGAAATTCCTCCTTGAACTCGTTTCAAGAGATCTTTTCGAATCCAATCAGCGTTAATTTGAAGTCGTTTCGATTCGCATAAATCACAATTCAAGCAATTTCCTTGCGACCGACTGGTAAAATACTCCACCCAAAAATCCGATCTGCACCCTTGAATTTGAGTATATTCATGCAGTTTACTCAGGCTATCCGTTCGCATTTTCTTTAGCATCATTACCCGTTTCATATTAAAGGATGGATACATACTTCTGGGTTCCAACATCAGCAACATCGGTGCGTCCGTTTGTTCCACGTAATCAATCAATCCCACTTTGTGCAGTTTATTCAGCTGAGAACGCAATTCCTCCTCCGATTTTCGAATCTTTTTCGACAAATTCAATTCAACAATGGAGTTATAATGTTCAAAAACACCGCTGAAAGAGCGCAACAACACATCTAAAATCCCTTCAAATTGAGGGTAGCGAATTTTAAAATCATAAACCTCGGTATACTCCGCTAAGAATTTAAATCGCGAAGGGGTTTTCATTCCCTCACTCAATTCCCACTGCCCTAATTTTTCTATAGTTTTGAGCGATGCGTAAAACTCCGAATGAGGAATTTTATACTGATCTGCAATACGTGTCCAAGGCGCCGGAAACACCTGATCCTGCCCCTGTCCCGGCAGAACTCCGATCCCATTCATCAAGGCATGATAGGTTCTTTTTAATTGATCTTCCGGGGGATGTTGCGACTGAATTAATTCGTAAGCTCGTTTCCAATCGCTATTATGATGAAATAAAATGCAATAGCTGAGATTCCCGTCCCGTCCTGCACGTCCTGCTTCCTGATAATAATCTTCAGGTGTAGTACTGGGTGTAAAATGATACACATATCTCACATCTGGTTTATCCACGCCCATGCCAAATGCATTGGTGCAGACCATCACTCGGACTCGATTTTGAATCCATTCTTGTTGTTTTATGGCTCTTTCTTGGGATGGTAATCCACCGTGATAAAAATGAGCAGAGATACCTTCCCCCGAGATCAAAGAAGCTAATTCTTGAACCTCCTTTCGGGTATTAGCAAATACTATGCTCGAGCCTTGAGTGCTTTTCAAAGCGTGTATCAATAAACCTCGCTTGTTTTCTGTTTCTAAGACTTTAAAATTCAAATTGGGACGTCCAAATGCACCCTGATACACCTGTGCGTTTCGCATGTTCAAGCCCTCAACAATCTCCTTCTGAATCCACGATGGCGCGCTTGCGGTGAATGCCGCAACCGGTGTTTTCGGGGGAAGTAAATGGCGGATGGTATGAATTTTTTGAAACGAAGGACGAAAATCCTTCCCCCACATAGAAATACAATGCGCTTCGTCAATTACCAATAACGAAATGCGTAAATTCGGAATGTATCCGGCAAAATTTTCAGAAATTGCTCTTTCCGGTGAAATGTACAGAAACGAATAATGTCCCTGCAATGCATTTTCTAAGATGTTGTTTACCTCACCTCGACTTTGACCTGAATTCATAAAAGCAGCACTAATTCCGCGCTTTTTTAATCCATCAACCTGATCTTTCATCAAGGCAATCAAAGGGGAAATAACTAAAGTCAGTCCCGAAAGCAACAATCCCGGAACTTGAAAACAGATGCTTTTACCACCACCCGTTGGCAATAAGGCCAACGTATCGTGCCCCGCTAGGATTGAATCTATGATATTCCTTTGTCCCGGACGAAATTCTCCATATCCCCAATGTTCTTTTAGTACATCTTCCGGACTTTTATTTGAAACCATATCAAATCATGCGTTGTAGATCTTCTATCTGTTTGGTGAGAATAGAAAAATACTGATTTCTGCGACGTTCAGAAATAGAAGAAATCAATTCACTGTTATACACGATGTTCTTCAACCATTCTTGTGTTTGCTCGTTGAACAAGTTGTTTTTGGTTTGAATAAAATTGAAGGAATTATAGGATAAGTATGTAGCGTTTTGTCCTTCGGAACTCAGAAATACACAATTATTACCAATCATTACATTACATACATAAAGAGTGTAATCAATATCGGTAAAAGAGTTGGTTAGGGGATTAAATTTCTTTCCTTCTTTGGCTTGATTTTTCAGCATTTCCACTTGGGTAAACAAATCGTCAACCACCATTTTAATGGTATCTTTCGAATTAAAATAACCGGTAGTTACATAATATTCAATCTGTTTGATGGTTGATTTCAGAGTATCTTCATGCCAGATTTCGGTAGAAGGGATGCTTAAAAACTCCTTTCTTACAGAGGGAACTTCCTCCAGCCAACCAGAAGGCACTTGTACATCTTCTACATTCAAGTCTTTCAACTTGGGATTAGCCAATATGGATTTGTTCCAATAAACCATTTTAAATCGAGCCAAAGACGGCAAGAAGAAATGATAAAATACGGGTAAATCTTCCGCGGCATAAGTAATTTGATGCGATTTCCATTGGCGAATCCATTGTAAATCTCCGTACAATACCTTTAAGTAACTGGTAAATGAACTGGTATCTTTAGATAAATCGTTGGCTCTAAAGGTAATTAAACTCGATTGATTCGATGTTAAATCACTCAGGGGAATACTGAACGATTGGCACAAAGTAACTACTTCTTCCAAGGAGAAATCCGTTTCACCTCTAAGTCTTCGATACGCACTATCGGAACTTAAATTGAGTATAGCAGCTACTTCTTCCGCTAGATTTATATGGGAAGGAACTGCAGTTTTAACTAGTTCTACAAAGGCTAATTGATGAGGTCTAATGGTCATATTCGAAGGATTTTCAATAATACGAATAGTTTTTTTGATTTCGTTTACGGAAAAATCCTAAAAATAATTTTTGTTTTTGCATTTTTTCATTTTTTCCGAACCGGCAACCTCTCCATCTTTGCTGCCACCAAACCAATAATAATTATGAAAACACGATTTTTCACCCAATTCAAAAACGGACTTGTAGCAAGTGTGATGACCATTGCAGGAATTTTTTCCATGCCCATTTCAGCTCAATCTGAGGGTAGCCCACAACCAATCGGTGGAATAACTCCGAAACCCAGTATCGCTATTGTTGATTTTGATGTTCGAGGATATAAAATGAGTCAACAACAAGCTATACAATTTGTAATCAACGAACTTATTCGCGTGGAGAAATTCGAAGTTATGGATAAATACGATATCGAATATCTAGTAAAGCGCGATACCTTAGATGTCAATTCTTGCTTTTCCAAAATCTGTTTAACTGGAATCGGTACCAAATTAGGAGTAGATAAAATGTTTACTGGAAGTATTGCACAGCTCGGCGACAACTTAAATGTAACGGTTCGTATTTTGGACGTAAAAACAGGAGTATTTGAGGCAACCAAAGTAAAGGAGTTTTTGAATATTTCTGGAAATGAATTTCAAATGATTCGAATTTGCATTAACGAGATTTTTGGTATCCCCAATGAATCAGATTTAGTCAGTAAATTGACGAAGAAAACGGATTTCGACAATACCATCAACAATCCATATACCCTACGTTTGAAGGCGGATGGCCCAAGAATGGGGATGACTTATGCCACTGGTTATTTGGCAGACGTACTTAAAGGCCCTAAGAAAGACGGCGGATACGACGGAAACCAATATATGTTCCAATTCGGTTATCAAATTGAAAAACAGTATTTAAATGAAGGTAATTTCCAAGCCTTATTCGAAGTAATCCCGATGGTTACAGGTTTAGATCAAGGACAATTTATCCCTTCACTTACCTTATTAAATGGTTTAAGAAACAACGTTAATGGTTGGGAATTCGCTTTCGGTCCGACATTCGCAATTTCAAAATACAGCGATGGATACATTTTAAATGAAGGTGAGGATAATCAAAAATTCATCATCAATGTTCAAGATCCAAGTAAATATTTCTCACTTGCTGAAGAAGCAGCCGCAATGAATTCTTCGGTTGAAAAGCGTCCAGATTCAAGAGGTACAACTGGAATTAGTTATGGATTTCTATTCGCTGCGGGAAAAACATTTAAATCAGGAAAATTGAATTTACCGGTGAATGTTTATTTTGTTCCAAGTAAAAATGGTGCTCGATTTGGTATTTCGATGGGTTGGAACGGTAAAGACCGTTACGAAGCTAAATAATCTTTCTTTCTTTTTCCTCAAGTTAAACTGAACGGAATTCAAAAATGATAACTGTTGGGAATAACGCAAGGGATAATGCTTTCACATAAATTCCTCAAATTATTCTGAACGGAATTCTAAAAAAGAATACTGCTGAAAATAATTTAGGAAAACTGCTTTCACATAAATTCCTCAAGATGAAAATCTTGGGGAATTTTTTATTCCAAATGACCGTCCTTCAATTTTATTTGTCGGTCGGCCATTTGAGCTAATTCGGGATTGTGCGTCACAATAGCAAAGGTTAAATCGAAATCGTCTCTCATTTTAAAGAACAACTCATGGATAAATCGAGCGTTCTTGGTATCGAGGTTACCACTTGGCTCATCGGCCAATATGAATTTAGGTTTCATAGCCAAGGCACGAGCTATCGCTACACGTTGTTGTTCACCACCAGAAAGTTCTGAAGGTTTATGATCCAATCGATGTCCCAAACCCAAATAATCCAACATTTCTTTTGCACCCAGCTTGGCTTTAGAAATGGATTCGCCTGAAATTAATCGAGGAATCATAGCGTTTTCCACAGAGGAAAGTTCCGGAATTAACTGATGAAATTGGAATACGAAACCAATATTTCGATTGCGAAATTCCGACAAATTATTGCCTTTCAGCTGTGTAATATCTTGTCCAAATATTGAAACCGTACCCGAAGAAGGTTTGTCTAAAGTTCCCAAAATATGCAGAAGCGTGCTTTTTCCAGCACCACTTTCCCCAGTAATGCAAACGATTTCCTTGGGTGAAATCTCAAGATTGATGGACTTAAGAACCTCAACTTGTTGGTAATTTTTAACTAGATTCGTACAAGAAATCATCACTTTTCTTAAAATAATTGTCGAAATGGCTTCAAAGTTAGTTATTTTCGCACCTGAATTTGAACTAATTCAAATCGATTCATATGAATATTCACGAATATCAAGCCAAAGAGATTTTAAAAAAGTACGGAGTTGCAGTTCAAAACGGATTTGTTGCCGAAACTCCTGAAGAAGCAAAAGCGGCCGCTGAACGCGTACGCGATGAGTTCGGTAGCGACTGGTCGGTTGTGAAAGCACAAATTCACGCCGGTGGACGTGGAAAAGGAAAGATTGTAGGCACTGAACACAGAGGCGTGCAAGTGGCTAAATCCCCCGAAAAGGCAGCAGAAATTGCACAAAATCTTTTGGGCGGAACTTTGGTAACCATTCAAACCGGTGAAGCGGGTAAAGTAGTTAACAAAGTTTTGGTAGCACAAGATGTGTTTTACCCAGGCGAATTTGAACCCAAAGAATACTACATGAGCGTATTGTTGGATCGTCAGAAAAAACAAAACGTAATCATTTACACCACAGAAGGTGGAATGGATATTGAAGAAGTAGCTGAAAAACACCCTGAGAAAATTTTCAAAGAGTGGATTCACCCAGCTACCGGTCTTCAACCTTTCCAAGCTAGAAAAATTGCATTCAACCTAGGTCTTGAAGGAAAAGCATTCAAAGAAATGGTAACATTCGTATCTGCACTTTACCGTGCTTACGAAGAAACCGATTCTGCTATGTTTGAAATTAATCCAGTATTGAAAACATCCGATGAAAAGATCATTGCAGTAGATGCTAAAGTAAATCTTGACGATAACGCACTTTACCGTCACAAAGATTTCATCGAATTACGCGATTTAGCTGAAGAAGATCCAACTGAAGTAGAAGCAGGTAAATTTAACTTGAACTACGTAAAATTGGACGGTAACGTAGGTTGTATGGTAAACGGTGCTGGTCTAGCTATGGCTACCATGGATATCATCAAGTTAAGCGGTGGTGAGCCTGCTAACTTCCTGGATGTAGGGGGAACTGCAAATGCAGAAACTGTTGAAGCTGGTTTCCGTATCATTATGAGCGATCCTAACGTTAAAGCAATCTTGATTAATATCTTCGGCGGTATCGTTCGTTGCGACCGTGTTGCGAATGGTGTGGTTGAAGCTTACAAGAAAATTGGAGATGTTAAAATTCCAATTATCGTACGTTTACAAGGTACCAACGCTGAAGAAGCAAAACGCATTATCGACGAAAGCGGTTTGAAAGTGTACTCTGCAATCGTATTGAAAGATGCAGCTGCATTGGTAAAACAAGTTTTGACCGAAGGCGCACAAGCTTAAAAATTATTTACACGTAATATACCCATTGCTGTAATTTGATATGTC
>CAYPYX010000066.1:5524-11974 GCA_964415065.1 uncultured Rhizobium sp. | reverse complement strand
CAATCAGTAAAAATTACTATATGAGATACGTAATAAATGAACTTGACGAAGGTGTAACAATGATTCACGTGTTAGAACACAATGTGTTTTTCGCGTGGGATGAAAGTATTGAATATGATTCTTTCCGCGTTGCACTAAATGACAAAGGTATAGATGCCTTTGTTGATTTGCTTATTCACGATGCAAACACCGCTTATACAACTTTTATAAATGGCTAGTTCACCGCTTAACGATTTAATAAATAAGTTCGGTGCGGACGTTGTCGAAAAGGCAATGCAAAATCTTGGCGCGTATCGTACCGTTAAAGGAAAGAAACGTAGAGCGGTTGCGAGTGATACGTTAAGGAAGTCACTTGCATTTTATTACAACGCAAAGAAAGGTAAGTTAGAGTTCTTCGCCAAAGGTAAAGCGAGTAATTATGCCGATGTAGTTGAGCAAGGAAGGAGAGCAAACTCAAAGAGACCACCGATTGAGGCAATCATTCAATGGATGAAGATAAAACCTATTCGGGTTCGTTCTTTGGATGGCAAGATAGTAAAGCAAACACCTGAAAGAATCGAAGCGGCTGCGTTCAATATTGCACGTGCTATAGGTCGCAGGGGTATACCTCCGCTTTTCTATTGGCGCGATGCGGTTAATGAGTTGGTGGATGTTTACGAACCACAATTCGCAGAGGCACTTGGAAAAGAAATAAAAATTGTAATTGAAGATAACCTTCAAAAGAAAATAAAAGTATGATAACGACAAAGATAACAGGACTTTCGGCGCAAGGATCTACCGAGTTTAATGGTCTTGCATATAGTAATAACGATGTGGCGGTTACGATGTCATCATCTAACGTAGCTGAAGATGGCTTTAAATATATATTTGAGGTTGGTGACAATACCACTGGTAATACTTATTTATTCTATGTGTCACCAAATGCGGCTTTAAATGGTGTGTTTAATTTAAAGACAATCTTTAATCAACTCACACCAACACCGATGGTGTATAATACAACCGATGTATTGATGCATATAAGTGAGCCATTGAAATCGGAACTTTTGAACGTGAATAATTTTAGAGTTCGTTGTTTTGAAGGTTGGAATATACTCGGTGTATTTACTGAAGATACAACTGATGAAGTTTCGTATCAGTTAATGTGTGTGTATGGTAGCGGTAAACAGAACTTTATCGTGATGGGTACAAACGATACAAAGCCATTAGCATTGTCACAAGCCTACGACAATACGTTAGGCTTTAATGATGGGTTGGTATCTCAAGCAATTAACCTTCCTGCATCATTGCAAAGCGAAGTAATCAACTGGCAAAAGATTTCAAGTTCTAATGTAGCAGGGCAAGAAGATAGCGCGTATAGGATTCTTTCGTGGATTGCTGACGATTCAGCATTTTTAAATGAGAACTATCCGTTCTTAACTATTAACAACTTTCTTTTTGAGTTGTATGATGAAAGTGGAACTATCATAAGTACGTTTAACATTGCATTTGAATTAGGAAGTGCATCGTTGTACCATTTGCCAACGGGATTAAAGAACCTTGTTAACGGTGGTTATGTGGATCAATCAACCGCAGATAATACCGCTTATTGGACTTTGGTAGGTGTTGACATTGATGACAACGAAGTGACCGCTAAATATGGTTATTGGATTGAGAGCGATTGTAAGTATAACCCAGTTCATTTGTATTGGCTCAATCAAATGGGTGGTTGGGATAGTTACTCCTTCATTAAGAAAAACGAACGTAGTATTGAGGTCGAAAAGAAACGATATAAACAATATTTAGGTGACTACAATAATGCGACAACTGACAACCCATTTAGCACCGAGGCATTCTCACGTTCACTAACCGAGCGCGAACCAATCGTTAAAACCTTTTTGAACTTAAATTCAAATTGGTTAACTGAATCGGAGTTTAAGTATATGCGTGATTTGTTCCGTTCTAAGTCTGTTTGGATGGTGGATGATAACGTAGACGGTTACTCGGTTGTGCCTGTTGTTGTAGAAGATAACAACTACTTAATGCGTAGGGAGAGAAACTCACGCAAGTACAACCAAACATTGCGCCTACAAATTGCCAACGACAACGAAACGTTGAACATTGACAATACACCTTTCCCGATTCCAGCACCTATAGCTTGTAGTTATTACACAACTTTCGGTTTAATTACGGGTTCATCTCCGTTGTCTTTGGGTGCAAACTTTGGTAATGCTGCAAACATTGTTGTAACAAATGCCACAAGCGGAAGATATATTCAAGTTAGTGTTTTAAACTCATTGTCCGAAACACCGATTGCAGGGGAAACTTACTACGTTCGTGTAGATTATACCTTTAATTGTCCATCTAACTTTGTTAGCGCAGGACGAATTGCACTTGGTGACCAACTTACAGGCGGTGGTTCAACTACAAGTTTAGGTGGATTGCAATCATTTGGAACTCCAATAATCGCGACAGGTGTATGGGGTACACACACGACAACTTCAAACAACTACTTTAGATTGACACTACCGACTTGGTCGGGAGGTGCTACGGTTAGCGGTAACATATATGTAACGGTTGGTTTTGGTAATTGTCCCTAATAACAACAAATGGAAACAGCACTAATTATATATTCACAAGGCGACAACGTACCTACGTTGGTCGACCTTTATGAGAATGAGACGATTGCACTACAGTTCAACTTTAGTGACATCAAAGATTTAAAACCACGTGGATCGTACTCACGAACCTTTCGCATTCCTGCAACCCAAACCAATGGTAAGATATTCGGGTTCATTCAGGAAAACACTTACCAATTCGCATCGTTTAATCCCAAGCGAAAACTGAACGCGATTATCACTGTTGACACGATTCCAATCTTGGAAGGTAACTGCCAATTTAAAGCTTGTTATACAAGTAATGGTGAGGTGAGTGAGTATGAAATTGTGTTCTTTGGTAATGTGGTTGACTTCTTTAAGAACATTGCTGATAATGATTTCAAAGGTTATATTTCAACACAACTTCAAACGGACTATAACTACGTTGTAGATTACGACAACATAGCCACGTTTAATGCTGAAACTGATATCTACTTAAGCCTAACGGATAGGGGGCAAAATTGGGTTGGTAATGTTAACGATGCAAACTCGCGTTGTATCAATTCAACCAACAAAAACGTAGTAGCAAAAGCAGGTGAGTTAACTCCATTTGTTTCGGCTCGGTACATATTTAATAAGATAATGTCTTTGAGCGGTTTTCAACTTGGAGACAACTCGGCCACACTAACTACCGAACTTGATTTCATGTATATTCCGTGGACATCAGAAGCAGGACAAATACAACAAGGTGGGGGAAATCCTGAAACTGCGAAATTCAAGTTGAGCGGATATTCACCATATGAAACTTTTGTAGTTGGTGACTTTGCCAATGAGACAATAAATGGTTACACGAACTCGGTATATCATTTGCCAATTTTGAATATCACAAGCGATCCAGGTTCAAACATCACAGGCAACGTATACACCGCACCATTTAGTGGTAATTATAAATTCAATGCATTCGTGACCGCGCAAGTTGATGCTGAAACACTTTCCAAAATTGAGATGCGATTTGTTAAAACTGATTTGCTTGGCAATAAAACATTTGTTAACTCGGGAGGTGGGTTCGATTTCAGTTGGTATGATAACGAAGGCAACGACATTTTTTACATCAATGAGGATAGGCTCGGAAGTAACCAAACACCGAATGTTTTTTTAGAGACTGGTGAAACCATTGAAATGGTGTTTTTACAATTAGAATCTAACAATACATATTGGACATCATTCACAGGAACTTTTACTATTAAGAGTGTTGTAGTTGAAGCCAACGAGATAACAAAACCATTGTATGGAAACGTGATTGATTGGTCAGCTAATGCGCCTATAATGAAGTGTAGCGAGTTTATGGATTCGCTTTTCAAGATGTACAATTTGGTAGTGATTCCTAACAAGGTCAATCAAAAGGAAATTGACTTTGTACCATTTACAGAGTACATCTCGCAAGGTGTTTCCAAAGATTGGACTCCATTACTTGACATTAGTAAGGACATCACACTAACCGCGACAACTGATTACCAAGCGAGAAAAAACACGTGGACTTATAAGTCAAGTTCTGACTTATTCAACAACCTTTATAATACACAAGGTGACCGCGTGTATGGTAGGTTAGAATTGATTGATCCACAAAACGACTTTGCGACTGATGAACAAAAAATTGAGTTGTATTTCGGTTCAACTCCGATAGTACCGATTAAGGCTACATCTTACGCAATCCCTAAATTCGTTAATGACCAATATCAATACTCCGCACCTAACCCGAGAATACTTTACAAGACAGGCGAAACGATTAACTTCAACGTGTACAATGACACGACTAATGGAGTTAACCAAGTTACCGCGTTTATGTTTAGTCATTACTCGGATTTCTTACCCGATATTACTTCACGTGATTTGAACTTTGGACAGGAAACACCTTTGTGTGAGGTGTCATCTATCCCATACAAAACACTTTACGCGCGTTATTGGAACGAATACATAGAAAACATTTACGCACCTGATGCGCGTGTATTAGAGGCTTTCTTTTCGCTTGAATTTGCGGACATTTATAACTTCAATTTCAACGATAAAATCTTTATTAAAGATTCTTATTGGCGAATCTTGTCAATTAGCGATTACGTAGTTGGAACACAAGACACGGTTAAGGTTACTTTGATTAAACAAGTAACTGCAACTCCCGATTGTCTTTTAACACCAACAGGAATCAGCGAATTTGGGGCGGTTTTATTTGAGGATGTAGATGGAAATCCTGCGGATGCAACAGAAATTTGCTGTGAGGTCTATAATTATAATTGGATAGATGGCGCGTGTTTCGCGTTTAGCCGAGATAGTGACGGAAGTGGTAAACCAAAGAGCGCACAATTAACAACTGAAAAAACTTTAGCCAATCCACCAATAGAGAAATCGGGGTTGGTTGTAACGGATAACAACTTTGTTGGTTCGGGTAATGACAATTCGATAGTGTTAGGTAGTGGCAATAGATTAGATAGCGGTTTAGATTCCGTCTTTGTAATAGGTTACAACTCCAACGTATTAAACGGAGGTACTACAATCGGTAGCGCAGGAGAGTATACAGGTGAGATGCAAAACGGATTGATTCCTGTTTGGGGTAAGGGTGACTTTACCAACGATACTACATCAATTACTTTGGCGGCTTATGGTGCAACTTACATCAATATGCCAGATGATTCCGTTTGGTTGGTCAAATTGCGTTTAATGGTTGGTCAAGTAGGCGCGTTAATTGATGCATCAGTAAGCGGTGAGTATAATTTACACATTGCTCAAAGCGGTGGGACGATTAGCCTTAAAAACGTGACCACAATAGACGAAACACCTATTGACATAGATGGCAACTTTGTTATTGACCTGGATGTTGTAGGTAGTACCTTTGCCATTACCGTAACATTAGACAACGCAACTACTTATCCTTACAATTCAATAAACATTAGCGGTCAATTAACTTACACACAATACCATTATGAATAACCCACACGACACATTCAAAAACATCAAGGAAATGTTGAAGCACGGAATAGGTAAAGACCTTCCAAGCAAAGAAAATAAGTTGTCAATTTTTACAACTAACCTCATAAATTTCACGATTTCTGCGTCTTTAATTATAGGCATTATTTACCTCATTAAATTGTTATTCTAATGGCTACACAAAAGACAGTCGTCGAAATTGATATACAAGGCACCGAGCGCGTTGAATCGATGCGTACTCAAATGCGTAGATTACGCGAAGAGTTGGCGCGATTACCAGAGGGTACTGCCGAATTTCAAAAAGTTCAAAGAGAGTTAGGTGCATTAAATGACAAAATGGGTGACCTCGGTAGGTCAGTCAATACGTTATCAGGTGATCCGTTAGAGCGACTCAATAACTCCTTCGGGATGATTGGTAGTTCTATATTATCACTTGACTTTGGTGCTGCTCAAACAGGATTACAAGGAGTAACATCAGCAATCAAAGATTTCAAGTTTGGCGACCTTTCCAATGCGGCAAAAGGCTTTGGTAAAACAATGCTAGATTTGGGTAAGGCTTTACTTACAAATCCAATCTTTTTGATTGGTGGAATCATCGCATTAATCGTTGCCAACTTTGAGGAACTCACAAAGGCGGGTGGATTGGTTGGAAAGATGTTCGGGTTTTTAAAGACAACCATTGATTCAGTTACACAAGGTCTTGTTGACTTTTTAGATTGGATAGGGTTAACCGATTCCAAAGCTGAAGAACGCGCCGAGAATGAAAAGAAAAGAGCAGAAGAAGCAAAGAAGTTGGAGGATGAAAAGGTAAAGAAGCAAAAAGAAGCAGAAGAACAAAAGGAAAAGTTAGCGAAAGCCGCAGCCGAAAAAGAAGCGGCAAGAATGCAGAAAATTCGTG
>CAYPYX010000066.1:0-5424 GCA_964415065.1 uncultured Rhizobium sp. | reverse complement strand
GAAAAGAGATACCAAGACACTTTAGCGAATGATGATAAACTTGTAAGACAGGCGCAACTCCAGTACGAAGAAAAAAAGAAATTAGCGCACGGAAATTTAGAACTACTTAAGAAATTAGAAGAAGAATATCAGAAGCAGGTTGCCGAAATTCGTGATAAGGAAACTTTACAAATTAAAGGTCGTGATGCTACACGTGTAACATCCGCAACCATTACAAGTGGAATTGTACTTAAAACCAACCAAGCCGAAGTAGATGCCGCGTTAGCAAATCAAAAGAAACAACAGGAAGGTGATGCCGCTTTATATGCTGCACGTTATCAAATAGCACAACAAACCATAGGCGGTTTAATGGACTTGAATAGCGCGTTAGTTGATAGTGGAATAGTTGACGCAAAGAAGGGATTTCAAATTGCCAAGACTTTGGGTATTGCACAAGCCACAATAGGAACTATTGAAGCAACTCAAAACGCATTTACAACCGCTTCAGCAAGTCCTATAACAACTGTATTTCCTGCGTATCCATTTGTTCAGGCAGGTATTGCGGCGGCTGCTGGTATCGCACGAATCGCATCCATTCGCGCACAACAATTCAACGGAGGTGGTAATGTTCCCAAGCCAACCGCAAACGGTGGTGGGGGTGGTGGCGGTGCTACTCCTGCCCCTGCGGTGGATTTATCTTTCCTTAATCAAGGTAGTAATAAAGCACAACCTATTCAAACCTACGTATTAGCGACAAACGTAAGTAGCGCTCAAGAAGCGGAACAAAAAATCAAAGACCAATCAAAAATCATAAAGTAAAAATGGAAGAAGTAAAAGTAATCGAATACACTATTGATGATAGTGGTTATCTTGGAGTAAATGCAATCTCATTAGTTGAGAATCCTGCAATAGAAGTTGACTTTGTTGCGTTGTCTAAAACGCAAGTTAAACAAGCGGCAATAGAGGAAGGTGAGCGCAAGATGCTATACGGTGCGGTAATGATTCCCGACCAACTGATTTACCGCGTAAATGGTGCTGGTGAGGCTTACTATTGCAAGTATTCAAAGGACACAATCAATAAGATTGCACAAGAGTATTTAAAGCGCAATATGCACCACAATTCTAACTTGGAACACCAAGTGCCTGTGGCAGGATGCGTAGTTGTTGAATCGTGGATCAAAGAAGGCGAACATGATAAGAGCCAAAACTTTGGTTTCTCATTTCCCGATGGTACTTGGTGCATAGGAATGAAAGTAGATAACGATGAAGTGTGGAGTGACATCAAACAAGGTAGTGTTAAAGGGTTTTCTTTAGAAGGTTTCTTTACTGAAATGAGTGAAGAGTATTTAGCCGAACAGGAGATTGAGAAAATTATGAAGGCATTAGCCGATGAATTGAGCGCGTTGTAATAGATTACACCAGTGCAGGTGTATTGTTTACCCGACAAACAAAGAACCCCCTACGTTTAGGGGGTTTCTTCGTTGAACTTAAAAACAATTAGAAAAATGAACAAACATTACCCGAATGGGATGACACAAAAGTAAAAACAAATTTGAGTTTATGCGTCTATTATACAAAGTAATTATCAACACTATGAGTAAAGTTAACGAAATCGTTTCCAAGTACGCAGAAAAACTAAAGTCCTTTGGGGTTAGTTTGTCGGCAGTCGAAGAAGCGGTAGAGCAAAAACAAATGGCTATGGCTGTACTCGCGGATGGTACTGAAGTCTACTCACCCGATGCTGAATTTGGTATTGGTTCTGAAATCTTTGTTATGGATGAAAACGGGAATCCTACCCCTGCGCCCGATGGAGAACACGAAACCGCCGAAGGTAAAATCTTGGTTGTAGTAGAAGGCAAAATCAGCGAAGTAAAAGAAAAGCCTATGGAAGAAGAACCAAAGGTTGAAGTTGAAATCGAAGAAGTAGAACAGTCTTCTTTCGATGGAGTTTCAAGAGAAGAGTTCGAGAACACTATCAACAAATTGATTGAAGGCTTTGAGGCTAAAATCAACGCGTTGACTGCTGAAAAGCAAGAACTATCTGCAACTATTGAGAAGATGTCTAAAGCACCTGCTACAGAAAGTGTAAAGAAGTCTAACCCAGTTGCACAAAAACAAAGCGCAAACGAAGTTCCATTTAGAGCAATGGATGCAAGAAGTCGCGCATATCAAATTATAAATTCTAAAAAATAAAAAAAATGGCTATTACTATTAACGGTACATACGCAGGTGAATTAGCATTACCATACATTCACGCTGCTTTATTGAGTGGTGACACTTTGGCGAAAGGATACGTAACACTTAAAGAGGGTGTAAAGTACAAAGCGGTATTGAAGAAGTTATCTTCTGCTAACTTGGTTCAAGATTTCACTTGTGCATTCGAAGATCCAACTGCATTGACTTTGAACGAGGCAGTTCTTGAGGTTAAAGATTTGAAAGTTAACTTGGAAGTTTGTAAGTCTCAATTCGCACGTGATTGGGAAGCTGCTGCTACAGGTCGCGGATTCGCAAACGATGTAGTTCCTGCAAACTTCGCAGATTTCTTAATCGGTTATGCTGCTGCTCAAGTTGCTCAAAACATTGAGTTCACAATTTGGCAAGGTGACACAACTACAGGTTCTTACCAAGGATTCGATGGATTGGAGAAAATCATCAAGGCTCAAGCAACTTCAACTGAAACTACTTGGACTACAATGGATGTAACAAACGTTATTGCTAACATTCAAGAAGTTTTGGCTTTGTTGCCCGAGGCTTTGATTGGTAACCCTGATACAAAGGTTTATATGAACCGCGCTACTGCGCAGTTGTATCGTCAAGCAATTGCTGCTGCAGGTTATGCATTTGAATACAACGCGTTCAAAGAATTCAATATGCAAGTTGATGGATATGACATTTATGTTTGTCCAGGTATGACTACAGGAACTATCGTTGTATCTAAAGTTGACAACTTGTTTGTTGGTGTTGATGCTAACTCTGACTTCGCAGAAGTTAAAGTAGTTGATATGTCTTTGACTGATGCATCTGATATGGTTCGTATGGCAATGAAATTCCGCGTAGGAACTCAAATCGGTTTCGGTTCTGATGTTGCTATCGGTTACATTGACTAAAAATAAACACAAGTAAAAAGGTGGGGGAATAAGTCCCCTGCCTTTTATTGTAAATAATAACAATTAAAAAATTAAGCCTATGTGTCCTCCTTGTGAGCTCAGCGCTGGATTTGCATTGGATTGCAAAGAAGGGATTGGTGGTATTAAAGCCATCTATCTTCAACAATTAGCAGATTTTCAAACGGATGTTGTAGTTGATCCTTCAACTGAAGAAATCAATGCTTTACCTACTGCAACTATTTATCAATTTGCACTTCCAAAACATACTGGTTCTTTTACCGAAGAGGTACAAAGTTCAGTTGAAAATGGAACAATTTTCTACACTCAAACCGTTACAGCAACTTTCTTTAAGTTGACTGCTGCACGCAGAAAACAACTTGAATTGATTGCTAAAAACCGTCTTGTTATTTTTGTATTGGATAACAACGACAATATTTGGATGGTTGGTAAGGTTGATGGCGCAGAAGTAACTGCTATGTCAACTGCTACAGGAACTGCCAAAGGTGACCTTAATGGTACGACAATTACCTTTACTGCTGAAGAGGCACACAAGGCTTACCGTTTGGTATCTTTTACTTCGCTTCCATTTGATAACTTTGGTGATATTGACGTAGAAGCAGGAACGCTTTAACTTATATTTGTTTAAGGGATGAATTACCTTCAAACGAATACCGCATCGCAGACTCTCCTCTTTTCTCTTAAAGAGGGGAGTTTGTTATTTGATACAACGTATACGGATTACTTACTTGTAATTCAAAACGAAATTACTTTAGAGACATTTTATGTTATACCTGCTCAAATCAGCGAGAACGATAGGGTTACGACTTTGGCAATTAGTACAAATGAAGATGATCCAACTAATGGTTCTATCTATGTTACTAATGGTGGGCGGTATAACTTCATTATATACGGTCAAAACTCAACTACAAATCTTAACCCACAAAACGCGGTTGTGGTTGGTGAGATTAAAAGAGGTTTCATTCAAATGGAAACTTTGGTGAACTATTACGACCAACCTAATATTATAATTCCAAGCGACATCGAATACAATGGATAAAAACAAATCAATAGTTGATAGGTTTAGTGCTACGCAAGTAGAATTAGCCAAGTACGTTAAAATCGAACCTATCGAATTTGAGGATAGGAAGGGTTGGGTGGCTTATGGTGAAGGAAATCATTTTCCACAATACTTGATTGAACTATATAACACTTCGCCTGTTCATGGTGCGTTGGTAAATAGTATCTCGTTTATGATAGCAGGTAAGGAATTTACTGCTGCATCACAAGTTACATTACGTGAGATTCAACGATTGAAATTGGATAAGGTCTTGCATTCAACCGCTTTAGATTTAAAGTTACACGGAGGCTTTTATTGGGAAGTAATTTGGTCAATGGACAGAAGCACCATTGCACAAATAAATCACTTGCCATACGAGAACTGCCGATTGGCTTGTACCGATGATAACGATGATGTGACTGGTGTTTGGTATTCACGCGATTGGAGTGATACTCGTAAGAAGAAAAACAATCCTCATTACATTCCATTCTTTGACATAAATACCAAAGAGGAAAACCCGAAGCAGGTAATGTTCCAACATTCGATGATGGTAGGTAGTGAGTATTATCCCAAGCCCGATTACATTGGCGCGATAAATGAGATTGAAAAACTACGTCAATTAAGTGAATATCAAGTTAACTTAATTCTAAATGGTTTTTTCCCATCACTTATTGCATCATTTAACAACGGAATCCCTACGTTAGAAGAGCAAAGAATGATTAAACAACAACTGCAATTAAGCATTCAAGGTGCTGAAAACGCAGGAAAGGTTTTGACATTCTTCAATGAGGAACGTGACCGAGGTGTAGAGTTCACCGCGTTTCCTGTAGCAGATATGGACAAGCAATTTGAATCGCTTGTAACCCCTGCTATTGAACAGATATTAGTAAGTCACCGCGTTACTTCACCGCTTCTTTTTGGAGTTCGTGATGGTGGCGGTTTAGGTAGTAACACCGATGAAATGAAAACTGCTTTCAGGTTGTTTTCAAAGCAAGTAATTGATCCATTCCAACGAATTATTTGTGATGGGGTAGATATGTTGTTACGTGCTATCGGTGTACCTCAAGGTGCTGAAATTGTAGAGAATGATTTGTTTGAAGAAGATGTTGTTATAAATGGTAACGTAGCACCAAGCCAGGACATCGCAAGTCAAGCATTGAATGGAGCGCAGATTTCTTCTTTACTTGAAATCATTACGCAAACAACTGCGAATGTATTGACTTCAACAAGTGCGAAGGCTATAACTAAAGCGGCTTTCCCAATGCTATCGGATGTTGAAAT
>CAYPYX010000065.1:0-12085 GCA_964415065.1 uncultured Rhizobium sp. | reverse complement strand
AAAACGGTTGCATTCGGAACTCCATGACATACTACGTCGTTGGGAGAAATACAGGATGCATGTTTGTAGCCTTTATAGCCTTTGGTAGCCGGAAGTGCTCCATTTTCTCTCACGTACTTTTCAATCAAGGTATCAAGTTCCAGAGTGGTAACGCCCGGTTTTACAAAAGGTTCAATGTATTTCAATGTGGCAGCAGCTAGTTTACTGCTAGCTCGTATTCCTTCAATTTGTTCCGGGGTTTTAATTTTTATACTCACGTCGTTCTTCTTTAATAATAGGGATTGAATGTACTGCCACCCTGTTTTAAACATGGGCTAAAGCTTGAATAATATCTTGTTTAGTAATAATATGCCAATTTCCACCCATGTCCATGAATAAACAAGCGTTATTACTTTCATTTATTCGTTTTGAAATAGAATCAATGCTGTCTGAAAACGACACTATGGGATAGGGTTTTTGCATTAATTCTTTTACGGGGGATTCCATCAAAGTGGAATTTTCCAACAAGGTTTTATATAGATAATTATCGTCGATCGAACCCACAAATTCCATTTTTTCGTTTACTACGGGAAGCTGTGAAATATTGAATTGTTGCATCTTTTTGAATGCCGCATTGCATAATTCATGTTCCTTAATGGAAACCAATGGATAATCTTTATGACTTTGAATCAAGTCTAATGCCGTTAATTTGGGTTTTTCGGGAAGGAATCCGCGATCCCGCATCCAATCTTCATTGAACATTTTACCCAAGTAACGGGTACCATGATCGTGAAAAATTACTACCACTAAATCACCCGCCTTGAATTTTGAAGAAACTTGCATCAAACCTGCCATAGCGGAACCTGCACTGTTACCAGCAAAAATCCCTTCTTCTCGGGGGATTCTGCGGGTCATAACGGCTGCATCCTTGTCGGTTACCTTTTCAAAATGATCAATCAAAGAAAAATCCACATTGGCTGGTAAAAAGTCTTCACCTATTCCTTCAGTGATGTAGGGATAAATCTCGTTTTTGTCAAAAATTCCGGTTTCTTTATACTTTTTAAAAACCGAACCATAGGTATCAATACCAATTATTTGGATATTGGGGTTTTTCTCTTTCAAATATCGAGCAGTACCTGAAATGGTGCCTCCGGTTCCCACTCCAACCACTAAATGGGTAATTTTCCCTTCGGTCTGTTCCCAAATTTCTGGACCAGTTTGCTCGTAATGCGCTTGAGAGTTACTCAAGTTATCATATTGATTGGGTTTCCAAGCATTGGGAATTTCGTTGGCCAAACGAGTGGACACGGAATAATAACTGCGAGGATCTTCGGGTTCAACATCAGTAGGACAAACAATTACTTCAGCACCAAATGCTTTTAAAGCATCAACTTTTTCCTTGCTTTGTTTGTCGGTAGTGGTAAAAATGCAACGATAACCTTTAATTACTGCTGCAATGGCCAATCCCATTCCCGTATTTCCAGAAGTGCCTTCAATGATAACGCCACCGGGTTTTAAAAGACCGTTTTTTTCAGCGTCTTCGATCATTTTCAACGCCATTCGATCTTTGATCGAATTTCCAGGATTGGTAGTTTCCACCTTAGCTAAAACGGTACAAGGAAGATCCTTTGTAATTGTATTTATCTTAACCAAAGGCGTATTGCCAATGGTTTCTAATATGTTATTGTAATAACCCATTATATTGCAAAATTACTGCATTATCGTGGGTATTTCACCAATACAGTTACTTTTTTAGCGCTTCTTGTATTTGTAAAACATGGTGAAAACCATGCCAACCATACAAGGCGATCAATTGAGCCAATGAAATATTCTTTTTATGCTCAGGATGATATGCAGATAATGCCAGATATTTTTCAGGTTGTTTTAGACACTCCAGCAACATTAAACTCCAACGTTGGTGAATTCCCAAAACAATCATAAAACTCGCTTCGTGGTTGAAATCTTTATCCATTAAATCGTTCCAAAGATCCTGATCATAGGGCTGGAATGAATCTGAATCTTGGGTTAATAAATGCTTAGTACGAATAAAAGCATTCATGTGAGAATCGGCTAAATGGTGGATAATTTGGCGAACTGTCCATGAACCTTCGCGATACTGCTTACTTGCATCTTCATCAGTTAAACCGGTAATAACTTTTGCAAGTTGATTGGGAAGCTCTTTAATTGCAATTACAGATTGAAGAAGCTCTTCGATTGAATAGTCTTTATCGAATTCAAAAGTTTGTGCTTGACTCATAATTCAAATTTACATTGAAACAATCTGGCTAAAAAACACCGTTTTGTCAAATGCGCAATTCCATTTATTAATGATGATCTATTTAATTAATGATATCAAAACCTGTGTAAGGACGAAGCACTTCAGGAACCACAATTCCCTGTTCGGTTTGATACGTTTCCAACAATGCCGCCACAATTCGGGGTAATGCGAGTGCGCTACCATTCAAACTATGCGCTAATTCGGTTTTACCTTCAGCATTTCGGTATCTGCATTTCAAACGGTTGGTTTGATACGTTTCGAAATTACTTACAGAACTACATTCTAACCACATTTTTTGTGCGGGACTCCAAACTTCCATATCGTAGGTTTTAGCACTGGTGAAACCCATATCGCCACCACATAGTAACAACACACGATAATGTAATCCCAACTTTTGCAATAGAGATTGAACATATTCCGACATGTTTTCTAAGGTTTGATAACTATCTTCTGGTTTTACAATTTGAACAATTTCTACTTTATCAAATTGGTGTAAGCGATTCAATCCTCGTACATGTGCGCCATAACTACCCGCCTCCCTTCTGAAACATGGGGTATAACCACAATTTTTGATGGGTAATTGAGATTCATTCAAAATCACATCCCGATAAATATTGGTAACTGGGACTTCCGCGGTGGGAATCAAGTACAAGTCATCTACCGTTACATGATACATTTGACCTTCTTTATCAGGCAATTGTCCTGTTCCATATCCTGAATCGGCATTTACCATCAATGGGGGTTGAATTTCCATATAACCGTTACGGCCCGCTTCGTTTAAGAAAAACTGGATCAAAGCACGTTGCAAAATGGCTCCTTTTCCTTTGTAAACAGGAAACCCAGCTCCAGTGATTTTAACACCCAATTCAAAATCGATAATATCGTATTTCGATGCCAATTCCCAGTGCGGGATAGCTGAATCTGATAGTTCAACCGCAGTTCCATGCGTTAAAACCGTTAAATTATCTTCCGCCGATTTACCAGCAGGAACCGATAAGTCTGGAGTATTGGGGATGGTTAATAAATAGTTTTTTAATTCTAATTCTTTGGCTTCAACGTCAACGGTTAATGTTTTAATCGTTTCTTTCAATAAAGCAGTTTCCGACTTAATCTTTTCAGCTTCTTCTTTCTTACCTTCCTTCATCAACATTCCAACTTGGGAACTCAGAGCATTGCTTTGAGCCTGAGCTTTTTCCATTTCGGTACGAATGTTTCGAGCCTGCTCATCTAATACTTCTGCACGTTGAATGAGTTCTTGACCATTCAAGCCACGAATGTTTAAACGTTCAATAAGATTTTCTTTGTTATTTCGGATGTTAGAAAGAAGCAACATAATACTGCAAAAATCGAAAAAAATACACGTACTTTCTAATCTAACTTAGGAATAAGTGGAATTTTTTCCTGAATTCCGTTAAACCTTAATTTTATAAGTACGATTTGATTCGGTTTTACCTGCGACGAACGTTCAAAGTTGCAACGAATTCGTCGGCAATTCTTAATGCTTCATTCAAGTCATTTTTAATAATTCCGTCCAAAATGGCTTCCCTTACGTAATTTTTTATGTCTCCAATGTGTCGAGGGTTAACAATATCATATCGTTCCATGATGTGATTACCCGTTAAAACAGGTTGCCAATTTCTCAATTCATCTTTTTCCAGAACTTCCTGAATTTTCTCTTCAACTTTTTTAAGATTCTCGATATGTCGGGCAACTTTTAATTTGTTTTTGCTGGTAATATCGGCTTGACACAAGATCAAAAGATCTCCAACATCGTCACCTGCTTCAACAATTAACCTACGCACAGCGCTATCCGTCACAATTTCTTTGGAAAGCACAATTGGACGAAGATGCATTGCCACTAACTTTTCTACGTATCTCAATTTTTCGTCAAGAGGTAGTTTTAATCTTCTAAAAATTCCTTTTACCATTCGTGAACCACGATCTTCATGGCCGTGAAACGTCCACCCCACTTCCGGATCAAATCGTTTGGTTTGAGGTTTAGCAATATCGTGAAGAATGGCAGCCCAACGCAACCACAAATTATCCGTAAGCTCGCAAATTTGGTCTAATACTTGAGTTGTATGGTAGAAGTTGTCTTTATGGCTCTTTCCATCGATGGTTTCAATTCCCAACAATTTTACAAATTCAGGAAAAAACTGCTGCAACAATCCACTTTTCAATAACAAATCGAATGCGATTGATGGTTTGGTACCCATAATCATGGCATTGAATTCATCGGTAATTCGTTCTTGAGAAACAATTTCCAAACGATGTGCATTCCTACAAATGGAATTCCATGTTTCTTGTTCGATTTCAAAACCCAATCTCGCTGCAAAACGAATAGCTCGTAACATGCGCAATGGATCGTCTGAGAACGTAGTATCCGGGTTGGTGGGGGTTTTAATGATACCGTCTTGAAGATGCTGAACACCATTAAAAGGATCATATAACTCCCCGTAATTTCCCTCATTCAAACTAATATACAAACTGTTAATGGTGAAATCTCTGCGATTCTGGTCGTCTTCTAGTGTTCCATTTTCCACAATTGGCTTTCGTGAATCTCGGCGATAACTTTCTTTACGTGCTCCAATAATTTCAATGATCCAATCCTTATATTTTATCTGAGCTGTTCCAAAATTCTTAAAATATGCAATATGTGCCTCTTTTGGAGGAAGCAACTCGTAAAAACACTGGGCATATTCAATCCCGCTGCCAATTACAACGACATCTACATCCTTGTTATCGCGTTTCAAAATCAAATCACGCACAAAACCACCTACCACATAGGATTGAAGTCCCATGGACTCAGCCGACTTTGATAACAATTTAAATATATGATGTTCTAAAACTCCCACTAGACTACAAAGATACAGAATCAATTAACGGATAAACTTCATTCTACTTCTAAATAAATGATATTTGTTTTGCAACTTTCGCAAAAAAAAGCGTGTTTTGACCCTTCAAATAGTTAAATCCAACCAAATTACATTACGTAAACTTTTACCATTTTTAATCGGTTCAAATTCAAAATGAAATACAAAATATCACTTCTCATTCTTGGATTATTGGCCATTAAATTAATTTTCCAACCCAATGAGTTCACTGGCGATTCTTATGGTTATGCTTGTGAAATCATCAAAGGAGATTGGATATCCGGACATCATTTACTCCACAAGTACTTTGTAGGATCTGTTTGGAAAATCGCCCAATTTTTAGGCATTTTTGCCGATCCTCTTCAAGTGGGAGTTTGGTTGAATGCTGTATTCGGATCTTTGTCGTTGCTACTTTTAAACAACATTCTTAGCCTAAAAAATCTCACCACACATTCCAGATTTTATTGGATCTTATTTGTAGCTTCATGTTTTGTATTTACACGCTATTCAAGCGAAAACGAAACGTACATCTTCCCTATTTTTTTTACACTTCTAGGTTGGTTCCAACAAATACGAGATAAAAAATGGTATTCGTTGATATTCTATCTATTAGCCGTTGGTTTTCACCAAACTTACATATTGATATGTATTCCTTTAATTTGGAATCCATCTTCAATTTATCATCACAACTTTTCAGGAATTAAACCTCCTTCATTAAATATTTTATCTAAAAAAGAGATTCATTTCACAGGTGTGGTGCGGGCTATTGTCTTTACTTCGTGTGTTTTCGGGGGATATTTGTTCGCAGCTCATTCCTATAATCGATCCTTTGAAAGCTTATTTTTTCAGGATGTTCAATCGGGACTCATTCAAACAATTCCCGACCTAAAAAACCTGTTGTTTGGATTAATAAATTCCGTTAGAATCTTTGTTCAAATCCACGGCGAACTCAAATACCAGCTTTACCATACTTGGCCCATTTGGTTCGGCCTAATTGCTTGTTTGGGTTATTTGATAACGTTCCCGTTTCAATCAAAATTTTACTCAAAAAATGAAAGTCAGAATGAATTCAACTCCTCGAAAAAATCCGAATTCTCGCCTGTTTCAACGGTGCAACTAGGACCACTGTTATCGCTAATTGCAACTTGGTTATTCGCATTGTATAGCGTAGGAAACTTGGAATTCATGGTATTTATACCCTTTTTAATTGTGCTTGCCGCAATTGAATTTCCCCAATTAAAAAACACAATTCCAATTACCCAAAAGTCCTTTCGTTTAATTCCTTCACTGTTTCAAAAGGTCCAGTCCCTATTTACGATTCAACGACTGAGCATTTTACTATTTATCTGGAATTTCTCAGTTTACACGTTGCCGCATTCCATTTACGCTACGCAAAACTTAGATGGTTTGATGTCTAAAATTCAAATATTAGAAGCCCCACAAATCCAACCCCATTCCCCAAAAGTAATAACCAACAATACAAGAAATCAATCCATCTATTTTATCACTCCACTTGCTGCTTTGTTTGAAAATTACGGGGAGTATTTATATTGGACAGATCAAGACTCCACAGTTCATCTGAAAACACCTTACCAACGTCGTTTTTTCCATACATCATTAGAACTTCAAACGTATTTGGGTCAGAATAATCATCCCCCAAAACAAAGCGTTCAAATCATCGAAATATCCGACAATCGGGAAACGGAACGCTCCAATTTAGATCAATTATTTAAAAACACTACAGTAAAGGTGTCCCCAGAAAAAAATAGAAAAAATAGCGACACTTGGGTGGAATATACCTTTTCAGAAATACGGAACTTAGAAATACAATAAGTCCAAAACTTTACCAGTTGTCCGAAACTTTACCAGTTGAGGTGATTGACATCTGGAACCGCATGAACGGTTTTGTCTTTCACTTCGTAAATACTTCCACCAAATTTGTGAATCAATCTGTAATCGTGGGTGGCCATTAAAACGGCCGTACCTTCGGAGCAGATGTGCTGTAGCAATTCCATCACCTCATCGCTTACCGTCGGATCCAAACTACCCGTGGGCTCATCTGCTAAAACCACTTTGGGATTATTCAACAATGCGCGCGCTATAACCAAGCGCTGTTGCTCGCCTCCACTTAATTCATTAGGCCATTTATACCCTTTGTTGTCGAGACCAACTATATTCAAAACCTCATTCGCCCTTTTTGA
The DNA here is from genome assembly GCA_964415065.1 of uncultured Rhizobium sp. Taxonomy (GTDB): domain Bacteria; phylum Bacteroidota; class Bacteroidia; order NS11-12g; family UBA955; genus VMCP01. The sequence goes on along the minus strand of CAYPYX010000065.1, from coordinate 4,754 downwards.
CATCTCCTGCTTGGATTTCCAGCCAGTAGCTTGCATTACAAACATTAAATTATCTATGGCTGAACGGTCCATTAACAATTGAAAATCCTGAAAAACGATTCCCAAACTTCTTCTAAGAAATGGAATTTGACTGGATTTAATGTCCTTTAGTTGAAAGCCAGCAATTTCAGCTGTACCATTGACCAAAGGTAACTCACCGTACAAGGCTTTTAACAAAGAAGACTTACCTGAACCAGTACGTCCAACTAAAAATACAAACTCCCCTTCCGTAACTCGAAGATTTATGTTTTCTAAAACGGGCATTTTGCCTTGATAAATCAAAGCATTATCAATTTTAATCAAATAATCTGCGGGCTGAATGAGTGTCGACACGCAACAAAATTAACCAATTAATTCGACGCTTGAAAATTCCAATCAATGGGGGTCAAATTGTGTTTAATTAAGTAGTCATTAGCGGTTTTAAAATGGTTGCATCCAATAAAACCTCTATAGGCCGATAGCGGACTTGGATGAACTGTTTTCAAAATTAAATGATTCTGGCTATCAATAAATTGAGCGAGTTTTTGAGCATGACTTCCCCAAAGTAAAAAAACTACATGTTTACGATGTTTTGAGAGTAATTGAATGCAAATTTTCGTAAATGATTCCCAACCAATCTGTGAATGACTTAAAGGTGCGCCTTGTTCAACGGTTAATAATGTATTTAACAGAAACACCCCTTGATTTGCCCAATATTGTAAATTTCCTGAGGCAGGCATTTTAACTCCGTATTCCAATTCTAGTTCTTGGTATATATTTTTCAGCGATGGTGGTAATGCGATTCCCTCTGGTACTGAAAAACAAAGACCATGAGCTTGCCCTTGACCATGATAAGGATCCTGTCCTATAATAACCACTTTGATTTGATCAAAATCAGTGGAGTTAAAAGCATTAAATACGTAGTTTTCCGCAGGAAATACAGTAGTTAACTTACGTCGATTTTGAACAAATTCATTGACCTTTTCCAAGGGTTCAAGCAATTTGTAATGCTCCAACACTTTAAACCATTTGGAATCAGATCGAATCATACTATCAATTCAAAAGTTCTTCTAATTCTTCTACATCAATATTATTAAGCAATGTATCTTCGTCAGGAATTATACTTTCGGCTAATTTGGTTTTCTTTAACTGAAGAGCTAAAATCTTTTCTTCGATGGTGTTTTTAGTTATAAATTTATAACTCATAACCGCACGCTCTTGTCCAATTCGATGAGCTCTATCTTCTGCTTGTTTCATGGTAAATGGATTCCACCACGGGTCCGCCAAAAACACATAATCAGCTGCTGTAAGATTCAAACCAGAATTTCCGGCTCTCAAACTCAATAAAAATACACGAACTGAATCATCGGCTTGGAAAATATCAATTTGATCAGCACGATCTTTTTCGTCCATGGAACCATCTAAATAGCAATACTTGACTTGATGTTCTTTCAATATTTCTCCAATATTTTTTAAATAACCCACGAATTGTGAAAACAACAAAATTTTATGACCGTTTTCAATGGCGCGAATTACCATACGGGTAATTTCATCGTCTTTTCCACTACTCCCTTCATACTCGTGATCTTTTAATACGGGATTCAGAGCTAACTGACGAAGATGCATTAAACCGTTAAAAATCTTCAATCTCGATTTATTAATACCCACCTGATTCACATGATGTAAAATCTCATTACGGTATTGACTCTTCACCTTTTCGTACAGCTCCTCTTGCTCTTCATTCATTTCGCAATAGTGTATTTTTTCGATTTTCGGGGGAAGATCTTTTGTTACCTGCGACTTAGTTCTTCTTAATACGAATGGGTCGATAAATCGTCTCAATTCTTCGGTTCGGATGGCATTTCCACTTTTTTCGATAGGCTTAATAAATTGCTTTTCAAAATAGGTAAACGAACCCAATAATCCAGGATTCAAGAAGTTCATTTGACTCCAAATATCCAGAAGGGTATTTTCTATTGGGGTACCCGTTAATGCAACTCGGTGTTTAGATTTTAATCTCAACAGATTACGGGCAGTCAATGAAGATGGATTTTTGATGGCTTGACTTTCATCAATGACCAAACACTGATACTCAAATCGCTTGAGTAATTCTACATCGTTTCGCATTGTTCCGTAACTCATTACAACCAAATCAGCATCTCCGAATTCATGTAAGGATTTATGTCGATGAATCCCGTTATAAAGAATTACTTTTAAATCGGGACAAAATTTGCGAGCTTCAGACTTCCAATTGTACAGCAGAGATTTTGGACACATTACCAAACAGGGGCCATGCCAAAAAATGTGATCGTGATCCACTTCTTGGGCTAATTTTCCAGATAGTAATTGTTCTATTTGATCTTCAGTTGGTTTCTTCTGACCAAAGTCTTTGCTCATTTTGAACTGATTGGAAAAATGTTGAATGAGCGCGAGAGTTTGTATAGTTTTACCCAAACCCATATCATCGGCGAGCAGTGCACCGAATTGATTTTCAAGTATGTAGCGCAACCAATTGTACCCGTCTTTCTGATAATTCCTCAAATCCGCATGGAAACCCGTGGGTAATTCGTAATCAGGAACACCTTGATTTGATAAATTTTCTACCCAATCGTTCTTTGGTAAATCTTCTTCTAAATACTCTTCCAAATCATCCAATAAGGCCAAATGGATTTTCTTCAGTTTAAGTACCTCACTTTGGTCGATGGCGAAATTAAACAAATTTGTAAATCGCGAGAACCACGCTTCTGGTAGAATTGCTATGCTTCCATCGGGCAACACAAATTCACGTTTATTCTGTAAAATATTGGTTTTTAAACGACTAAATGGAATTTCAAAGTTTCCAAATTTAACTACGGCCATTACATCAAACCAATCTTCGGATTTATTGACTTTTATTTTCAACTCAATATTACCGAGGTAATAATTGACTTCCGCAAAATCTTGCTCTAATACAAATCCGTTTCGTTCCAATTGATCGGTATTCGCGTTGATCCATTCAATTAACGAATAAGACTCATCTGCCGGTAAGCTGAATAGACTGCCTTGACCAAACTGCAAACCCCATTCAGAGAGTAATTTTATTTTTTGATTTTCTATTTGATAAGATCGTCGGATGCGATGAAAAACATATTCTTTATTGGGTTTTTCTTCCAATTGAACATTCACACGTTTATTTACATGATAAGGAAATAACCAATCGCCATATTGGAAATATAGCACCAAATTGGCTGCTTTTTCCCAAGCTTTGGTCAAACGTAAAACAGGTTTTACATCCAATTGTTCCGTTACAATATCAAAACCCAAAGCAAACACGTCGTGATTTTCAAGTAAAGGCAACACGAATTTTTGCATGTAAACCGCTTCTTGATTGGGTTCGATATGAATGAATTTTTTATTGAAAAATGGTTTAATTTTATTGCCATCTACACGTTCTGGAAAGAAATGCAACTGCGTTTTAGTAAGCAACCAAGCAGGCTTACTCACCACCATTTTCGATTCATTGTTGAATATGGAAATTTTCTGATCTTGATGTCGAAGTGTAACAAAATAATTCATTCCCTCCTGATCTCTTCTAAAATGGAAAAGCACCGTAGTGGGTTCATTGCTAAAATGAACTAATTGTCCCATCGGCTCACCTAAATTTCCAGACCAATACAAAGGATAATCTTTTACAATGTCTAGAATTTTAACTAATTGTTTTTCGATGAATTCCCTTACCATTTTTCGCATGTTATCATCGAAATATTTCGGTGTTAGGAACTCATGACTGCGAATTTTTCTGGTGCCAGTGTAAAACTTTTTCATCAAAGCCTCTGGCTCGTAAGTTTCAATAAGTTCCACAGCTTTGCACTGAGATTCGTCCATTCCAAAGTAGTGAGTATTGGAAATGCGAATTTTTTGGAATGTTAAGGAAGGATTTCCATTTTCAAGTAATTGAACGGCATTTGCCTCTACAATAACCCCTAGTTGTGGATGTTCCACAAACGTAAACACGACTTCAAACCTTTTTGTATTGACAACTTCCATCCTATAATTTACAAATAAAAATGACCGCAAGTTAACCCTTTTCCTTGGAAAATCAGGCATTTTCCACCTTGAATATGACGTAAATTTCACCAACGTACCAAAGTTTTGGTAAATCAACCTTGATTTTTAGTTTTTGGGGGATACAAAACTGGTTTTGGTAGACCAATTTCTATGGATATTCTACGAAAGCCGTATTTTAGCAGTCACTTTTATCTTCTGCGTCAAAATGAATCCAACCGAACAAATATCATTCTCTTCGTTAAGTAAAACCGAAAAATATCAGTATTTACATACAACCTGGGAGCATTTATACGACCCGAAATGCCATTCTATTGGTAATCTATCCAATGCTATCGCATTAATTAGGAGTATTTTCAATCATTGGTGGGTTGGAATTTACCAAGTTGTTGACCAATCTTTACACTTAAGTCTATTTCAAGGAGATGTAGCATGTACTCGTATTGAACACGGAAAAGGAGTTTGTGGTACGTCATGGAGCACACGAAATACCATTGTTGTTCCCAATGTTCACGAATTCGAAGGCCATATAGCTTGCAGCAGTGCATCTAACTCCGAAATTGTGGTTCCTATTATACTGAACACTGGAGAATGCTGGGGAGTTTGGGATATTGACAGTGTTCATTTTAATGAATTTGACGAAGAGGATCGAAAGGAGTTGGAGCGTTTTATTTCACGATTGGTGGAACAGA
>CAYPYX010000064.1:0-12471 GCA_964415065.1 uncultured Rhizobium sp. | reverse complement strand
TCTTTTCTTTTATCATAATGAAAAAAAGGAGTTGCACCGAAATGCAACTCCTTTACAATTTTATTTGAATATACTCTTAATATTTAACAAACGATGCTGTTTTTCTTTTGTACTCAGCAGCCCAATCCGCTTTACCTTTCGCTTGAACGGTATTTACTATTCTCTTGATCAAATCTTCTGAAACATAAATTTCACGCTGTGCAAACATTCCACCTTCTCCACTTTCATCAATCGATTTTGCAAAGAAATTATGATACTGAATATTCTCCGCTATACTCTCATCAAGAATCTTCTTAGCTCCGGTAAAATCACCTAATGTCATCAACGCAATTCCATATTCTACTTTGAATTCTCTTCTTAAAGGCATTACTTTTTCTGGAATTTCTTTACGAATATGATTCAATACCTCAATTCCACGTTTCTTAAACATTTCTACAGAATCCTTATAAAAATTAAAGTAATTCTCAGCCGTTCCGAAGCCAGGCTCTGGAGCCGGTGACTTCATCATTTCAGGATTGGATGCAAATTGTTTGCGCATTTGCTCAATATAATTCGCTTTCTCACCATAATAAGAAGCTAGAAGTAGAGCCATCTGCTGCAAATCCGCTGGAACATAAGCCGCTTTATCGTCTAAGTAGAAGTTCTCTTTTTCCTTCATTCCATAATAACGGAACTTATTCACCAAATTATTATAAAGCTTAAATTGTTCAATGCGATTAGGTTGACCACCTTGTGATCCTCCATTTATTGGAACTAAACGGTAAACCAACCCTTCTAATTGCAAGTAATTATTCAAACCTGCAAAATCATAACCTGATACAGAAGTAAAATATATTGGGCGTTTCCAACCTTGCTTAGACATGGTAGAAATCAAATCATAGATTACCAAGTCGCCTTTAGACAAATACTCTTGCCCAATTGAAAACTCTATACTATCAACTATTAAGTTTTCATATCCTTTAGCCACTACACCAGCATTAATAACTGCCTGTTTATTTACTTTCACATAAACTTTGGAGCCATCCCAACTAATATTCTCAGTTACTCCTCCATTTTTCTTTCTCAAATCTCTAATTTCAGAAATAATTGATTCTAAGTTTCTGGAGTTGGCAATTTTTCTATTTACAGGTATTCCGTACTCAAAACTTCCCGTTTGTAAATCTTCTTTTGTTAATGTTAATGGCAGCGGTGTCGATTTATAAACCGTATCTAACAACACCGAGCTATACCATTCAGTAGGTAATAAAGCCTGATTTATAATTCGTACGTCAGTTCTAATTCCTTCCACATTCTGAGCATACCACAAAGGATACGTATCGTTATCACCATTACAGAACAAAACTGCATTAGGTTCTAATTGCTCGAGGAAGTTTTTAGCCATATCTATACCAATATATCTACCAGAACGATCGTGATCATCCCAGTTTTGAGCTCCCATATTAATCGGTACCAATACCAAACTCGCCACAGCCGACACTAAAGCTGCTGTTTTACCTAAATACTTCTTGAGGATGTCTGCAAGTGAAATCACTCCTAATCCAACCCATATACAGAATATTTGGAATGAACCTACCACAGCATAGTCACGTTCACGTGGCTCGTATGGTGGCTGATTGGTGTAAACTACAATCAATACTCCCGTGAAAATAAACATGGTCATGATCAACCAGAATTCTTTATTTCGCTTACCGTATTGAAAAACGAGACCCAACATCCCCAAAATCAAAGGAAGGAAATAATAAGCATTTCTCGCTTTTTGATTTTGGTAATAATCGGGCATTTCATTTACATCGCCTACAACGAATTTGTCTACAAATGGAATTCCAGAATACCAGTTTCCATCTAAACGGGTGTTTCCAGAAACTGCTTGTTGATCATTAAATCTACCTACAAAATTCCACATGAAATATCGTAAGTACATATATCTAACCTGATAGTTAAAGAAATAGGTCAAGTTATTTCCAAAACTTGGAATTTGGTAATTCAATTGTTGTAATCGGTTTTCCTCTTCTGGTGTCAACTTTTTCTGTTGCTTCATTGAATTCAACTCGTCAATTTCATTTTGAATTTCTTGCATACCACCATAAGAACGGAAACCACGTGCATCATTAGGCTTATTACTCTTACCCATACGAGGGAAAATAGTATTATAATCCTCCACCATGCCATCTTGGTCTAAATCTACGGGACCATAAACTGGCTCGTAGATATCCCCACCTTTCTCATACTTATCAGCACCTTTGAAGTAACGCTGACCTTTTATAGTAAAATCGGTTTGAGGCGCATTGAAATAAGGACCATAACCCAAAGGTCTATCACCGTATTGTTCACGAGTTATGTAACCATAAAATTTGTACGGATCTTCTGGATTGTTCATGTCGATGGAAGGATTCGCCATACTACGAATAATAACCATGGCATAAGAAGAGTATCCAAAAATCACGAAACCCGTAGCCAAAACAATAACATTCAAATTGTGTTTCCCTTTGTCTTCAGTATATTTAAGTAAGTAAATAATACCTCCGTAAACCAAAACGATAGCAGCAATAGCACCAGCATAGAACGGCATTCCGAAACTGTTAACGAACAATCGATCTAGATTAGCAAGTAACCAAGGAATACCTGGGTAAATTACTTTCATTACAATGCCCAATGCCAACGCAGCAGCACCCAATGCCAAAATAAGGCCTTTTTGTGTTACTGTATACTTTTTGAAATAATAGGCCAAACAAACAGTCGGAATTACCAATAAGTTCAACATGTGCGTTCCCAATGCAAGACCAATCATAAAGGCAATAAACACCAACCAACGATCTGCATATCGGTCATCGCTCATTTGATACCATTTCAAAACAGCCCAAAATGTTAAGGACGTAAAGAATGAACTCAATGCATATACCTCTGCTTCAACAGCACTAAACCAAAATGAATCTATGAATGTATTGGTTAATGCGGCAACAACACCCGCTCCAAATATAAGTACATTGCGATTGTCTGAATCTTTATCCACCAACTTATCAGCGAAATACACAGTTATCCAGTAGGTAAACATTACCGTTCCAGCTGAAGCCACCGCCGATAACATGTTTATCCAAAATCCAACTGTTTCAGGACTACCTGCAAACAAAGAGAATAATCTACCAACCATCAAAAAGAACGGAGCTCCCGGAGGATGCACCACTTGTAATTTGTATGCGGCTGAGGCAAATTCTCCACAATCCCAAAGACTCACTGAGGGTTCTAAGGTTAACGTGTACACCACCAAGGCAACTAAAAACATCACCCATCCGATGATTACATTCATTCTAGTAAACGAGAACATTGTATATGTATAAATATTTTTTTAAACTGTAAATTAAAGCGAAAATAAGGATAAATTCCTCATTTACTCAATTTATCGACACAAGCATTGATGCGATTTAACACTTCTTGGTTGCCCAACATCGCTAAAATCTCAAAAATTGGTGGTCCCATTGCTTCACCACTTACTGAAACGCGCATTGGCTGCAATACTTCACCAGATTTAATACCGATTTCCTCACAAAATAACTTAAATTGGTTTTCGAAATCTGCGGCAGAAACAGCATTATGAGCCACAAAATATGCTCCGAGCTTTTGTAATAATTCCGATGTATTCTCCTTCCATTTTTTTGCAACCACTTGTTCATCATACAAGGAAGGACGATTATAAAAGAAATGAGCTGCCGGAACTATTTGCTTCGCAAATTGAACCTTTTCCTTAATTAGAGAAATAATTTTGGATGCATATTCTTGTTTCTCAGCGGAATCCAACTCACCATACGTTGCTTCCCATTCTGACTTAATCATTTCCAAAACAACGGAATTTTCAAATTTATTCAAATACTGTTGATTGAACCAAAATGCTTTATTCACATCAAATTTTGCACCTGATTTACTCACCTTCTCCAAAGAAAATGCTTGAATCAACTCGTCCATACTAAACATTTCCTGGTTATCAGACGGATGCCAGCCTAATAGAGCTAATATATTCACTACTGCTTCTGAAAAATATCCCGACTCTCGATAGCCAGAACTCATTTCCCCGGTTTTTGGATCCGTCCAATTTAACGGGAAAACGGGAAATCCTAAGCGATCTCCATCGCGTTTGCTCAGTTTTCCATTCCCTTCAGGCTTCAATAACAAAGGCAAATGTGCAAATTCAGGCATTACATCTTCCCATCCTAAATAACGATAAAGCATTACGTGCAACGGGGCACTGGGTAACCATTCTTCACCGCGAATTACATGCGAAATTCCCATTAAATAATCATCAACAACATTTGCCAAATGATAAGTAGGCATCCCATCACCTTTCAACAGTACTTTATCATCCATTTGACCCGTGTTCACAACTACCCAACCACGGATTATATCATGAAAGCGAACCTCTTCCTTTCGAGGTAATTTAATTCGAATTACATAGTTATCCCCGCGCTCTAAGCGTGCCTTTACCTCATCAGCAGGCAATGTTAAAGAATTCTTCATTGACATTCTGCTAACGGAATCATATGCAGGTTGCATTTTACTCGCTTCCAATCGCTTACGCATCTCCTCCAACTCCTCTTCCGTATCGAATGCATAATATGCCAATCCTTTTTCAATTAAACCTTCCGCATATTGACGATACATGGGTTTACGTTCACTCTGACGATAAGGAGCATGAGGTCCGCCCTGATCTGGGCCTTCTTGAATCTCAATTCCTACCCAAGCCAAACTCTCTTTTATATATTGTTCAGCACCTGGAACAAAACGATTTTGATCGGTGTCTTCCAAGCGCAAAATCATGGTACCGTTGTGTTTCTTGGCGAACAAATAATTATATAAAGCAGTTCTTACACCACCAATATGTAATGGTCCTGTGGGACTTGGCGCAAAGCGCACTCTAACTTCTCTTGTCATTTTACTCTTTTGTTTTTTTCTGGGGATGAAATTGCAGTTTTTCCTAATTTAAAAACACACATTCATCCAGTCATTTATTCTATTTTTCGGGAGATATTTTTGTGATTTCCCAACAGGGAATTCTACTATTTTCTACAAATTCAATTAAGCCCTTTTTTGAACCCATTAAGAAAGTAACTCTTTTACGATTTTCGAAATAAGCTTACCATCCGCTTGGCCACCCAACTGGCTCATTGCCAACGGCATGACTTTGCCCATTGCTGCTGGACCACTTACGCCTAAATCTGTAATAATCGTTTTAATTTTATTTGTTACTTCTTCTTCGCTCATTTGAGCGGGAAGAAACTCTTCAATATGTTTTAACTCAACTCGTTCGATATCAGCTAAATCTTCTCTTCCCTGCTGCTCATAAATTTCTAAGGAATCACGTCGTTGCTTTGCCATTTTCTGCAGCGCTTTAAAGCACATTTCATCCGTTACTTCAGATGCTCCTTCAGCAGTTTGAAGAAGTAAAAATGCGCTTTTAATGCCTCGTAATGCTCTTAACTTGTCAGCATCTTTGGCTTTCATGGCCGTTTTGATGCCTTCATTAACTTGATCTATGAGATTCATTTCGCAAAGATACACAGAATGTCAGGAAGGTACAACGCATTTAATGCAAGTAACACTACCGTTTTTTGCATTTTTCGCAAAAGCTAAAAGCTATATCTATCAATGAAATAAATAAACAATCATGTTGATATCATTAATTCGTTATGATATCATCAAAACGGCTAATGCCAACTGCTTCTGACCGTCTTGAATTAACTTACTGGCAATTTCTTCTCTATGCCCATTGACAATCAACAATTTGGCCTCATTCATCATTTCCTCCGTTGGCAATTCTGTTAATCCTGACAACTGTCCCAACTGATTGGCAGTTAAAACATTACTTTCTCTTGCTACTTGTGGTAATGCGTCAAATCCAATAGTTTTTACCATAGGTTGAGCCAACTGAAACAAAGCATCATTGCGTGAACTGCTATACCAACTTCCCCCTAAACGGCCCACCAAATCAATCTTGTGCTGGTCTATTTTGCCTTCTTCGTTGAGTATTTCTTCTGAAATATGCATCCTCAAAACCTGACAAATCACGATATTCCCTGCTCCTCCACCTTGACCCATCTCTTTTATTTCTAAAACCTTACATTCAATTTGAACCGGAGATTCTGCCACCCTAAAGGGTTTTACCAAATCCGATTGAATGGATGTAAAACCGGCCTTTTCAAACTCACTTATACCTCTTTCCCAAGGTGCAGCAGCCACATTCATTTTCTCAACCATTTCAAAGTTCACCATATTTATAACTACCTCTGGAACTTCTTTTACATTCAACAGTGTATGTTTTGGCTCACCAGTTTTTCCACTGTTGTTGGGTGCGAAAATTAAGATAGGTGGGTTCGCACTAAAAACGTTAAAAAAACTAAATGGGGCTAAATTGGGGACACCGTTATTATCGATTGTACTGGCAAAACAAATAGGACGCGGCGCAACCGATCCAATTAAAAACTGATGTAATTGCGGAATCGGAATTTCACCGGGAGTGATTGTTCTAGTTTTCGACATTTTGAATGATTAATTGTGTACTTACACCCATTATTTATTTAAACTGTGACCCATTTTATCTCTTTTGGTATCTAAATACTTTGCATTGTGTGGATTGGGTTCTACTTGAAGCGGAACGTTTTCGATGATTTCCAAACCGTAGCCAACTAAACCCGTTCTTTTCTTGGGATTGTTACTCATCAATCGCATTTTTGATACTCCCAGATCCCTTAAAATCTGAGCACCAATTCCATAATCACGTTCATCCATTCCAAAACCCAATTTAATATTTGCTTCTACCGTATCAAAGCCCTGTTCTTGAAGTTTATACGCCTTTAATTTATTCAATAACCCAATTCCACGACCTTCTTGGTTCATGTATACAATTACGCCCTTGCCTTCTTCTTCAATTTTCTCCATAGCTTTTTGTAATTGTTCACCACAATCACAACGGCAACTACCAAAAATATCACCCGTCATACAGCTTGAATGAACCCTTACAAGAACTGGCTCGTCTAATGTCCATTCACCTTTTATAAGCGCGAGATGTTCTTGACCATTATCCTTTTGCCTGAAAGCAACAAGATCAAAGTCTCCGTATTTAGTAGGCATTTGTACCGAAATCTCACGCTTGATCAGTGATTCATGCTCAATTCGATATTTAATTAATTCCTCAATCGAAATAATTTTCAAATCAAACTTTTCTGCAACTTTAATCAAATCAGGCAATCTGGCCATTGTACCGTCCTCATTTAATATTTCAACAATACATCCAGCGGGTTCAAATCCAGCCATTCGTGACAAATCAATTGCTGCTTCTGTATGTCCAGCTCTGCGAATAACGCCTTCTTTTTTAGCTTTTAAAGGAAAAATATGTCCCGGTCTGCCCAAATCCTCAAACTTGGTTGCAGGATCAATCAAAGCCATGATGGTTTTTGAACGATCTTGAGCCGAAATTCCAGTAGTACAACCATTGCCCAGCAAATCCACAGAAACCGTAAAAGCAGTTTCGTGGGTGGCTGTATTTTTACCTACCATCATTTCTAAACCTAATTCATCGCAACGCTCTTCCGTGAGAGGCACGCAAATTAATCCTCGGCCTTCCTTTGCCATAAAATTGACTAATTCAGGTGTCATATTTCGAGCAGCCGTAAGGAAATCACCTTCATTCTCCCGATCTTCATCGTCAACAACAATGATTACTTTACCATTACGGATATCTTCGATGGCCTCTTCGATGGTGTTGAGACTAAATGATTTATTCGACATATTAAACACAAAATTACAACCTAATCACGTTAATCTGTGTAGGATTCATCACTTTTATCCAATACACGAATCATCATAACTGAATAGAAGCTGTTTAAAGACACTTGATTCAATTGAATTTTATGGGATTTAATTAAGGAATAACTTCTGAAAAAGAATTCAAAGGCTCATTAACAACCCAAAAATTTATAAACTATCAACTGCTCAAGGTATACCTTTTAGGATTCTAAATTATTAAAAACTGAAAGGCTATATTCGGTTAATTAAGAATCAAAATCAGATCCTAACGTATCTTTGAAAACCATGCGTTCAAGAGAATACATTATAGAACAAATTATTGACCATTTAAAGGCTTCCATTAGAGAATTAGAGGAAACGCTACAATCCGAAAAAGCCTCATTGTACGGAGAGACAAAAAGTAGTGCTGGCGACAAATATGAAACCCAACGCGAAATGATTCAGGGAGAAATCCAAAGAACAAAAACACAATGGTCACTCAAAAACGAACAATTAGAATCATTGTATTCGCTATTAGCATGGGAACAAAATGCCTTGGAGAAACTTGCTCAATCTTCTAACTCAACCGAAAAAACCATTCATCCATTCCAACATATTCGCAATGGTTCCATTGTACAACTAATTTCAACAATAAAAAGTAATGAACAAAAAGATGTTCAAAGCATGGCACATTCTTCTGGGCATCAAAAATCACATCCCCCAAAAGAAAACGATGAAACGTATATGAATTCCGACGGGATGTGGCTATTTATTGGGGTTAGTTTAGGGGATATTCGTATTAACATATCTACGATTAATTCATTGGATTCAAATAATTTAAATAGCACAAGGGATACCCAGCAGTTGAATAACGCAAAAAACCAAATACAACTCAAAACACTTACTATTGAATCCCCATTAGGAAAAATTTTATTAGGCAAACAATCCGGTGATTCATTCATTTTGAACGGTAAATCATTTTCCATTTTTAATTGTTTTTAAAGTCATGTTGAATTTCACTGAACTATCTCAAATTCAAAATCTCGCATTGAAATCTGGCAAACTTCAATCCATTTCTGCTAGAAAAGAACACCTAAAGCGCTTGAAATATACCATACAAGAACACGAAAGTGATATTCTAAAGGCTCTCAAATCTGATATGGGGAAGGGGGAATTTGAGGCATATAGCAGTGAAATTGGATTTGTTTATCAAGAAATTGGCGATGCACTTAAAAATCTTGAAAAATGGGCCAAACCCAAACGTGTTTTCCCCTCCATTTCTTTATTCCCATCTCAAGCAAAAATCGTTAATCAGCCTTTCGGGAAAACCTTGATCATTTCGCCGTGGAATTATCCATTTCAACTGCTTCTTGCACCATTGGTTGCAGCCATATCTGCAGGAAATACTGCACTTTTAAAACCTTCAGAATTAACTCCCAATACATCTGCTATTCTCGTAAAAATCATTGAAAACTGTTTCACTTCTGAGATTGTAGCCATTGTAGAGGGCGATGGAAAAACATTAATTCCTAAAATCATTGAAGACTATCGTCCTAACTTAATTTTCTTTACAGGATCCACTCAAGTAGGCAAAATTATTTCCCAACAAGCAGCAAACTATTTGATTCCTTGCATACTGGAATTGGGAGGGAAAAGCCCTTGCATCGTTCATAAAGACGCCAATTTAGAAGTGGCTGCTCGCAGAATTGCGTTGGGTAAGTTTTTAAACAGCGGCCAAACCTGTGTAGCGCCAGATTATTTGATTGTTCACGAAGAAATTCAAGAAAAGTTTCTAGAAACATTCCAAAAAATTATTCAGGAATTCTACTATAAAAATGAGCACCCATTCCAATCGGCCGATTATACACAAATCGTAAACTCCTTTCACTTCAACCGACTTCTAAAGTTATTAGATGGTGTTTCTGTTGTTTTCGGGGGAAGTCACAACGAATCTGAACGAAAAATTGAACCCACTGTAGTCAGAGCCGAAATGACTCAAGCCATAATGCAAGAGGAAATTTTTGGTCCCATTCTACCCATTTTTTCATACAAAGATTCTTCAGAAATTGATGCATTAATTGCACATCACCCGAATCCATTGAGTTTTTATGTTTTCACAAGCAATGATCAATTTGCAGAAGAATTAACATTGAAACACTCGTTTGGTGGAGGATGTATCAATAATACAGTTATGCATTTAGTGGATCCAAAACTACCTTTCGGTGGAATAGGTTATTCAGGCTCTGGCGCATATCATGGAAAATGGGGATTTGATGCTTTTTCACACAAGAAAAGCATCGTAAAAACAGCATCTTGGTTTGATTTAAAACAAAAATACCCTCCTTATACTCCCAGTTCCCTGAAAATTATCAAGTGGTTTTTGAAATAAGAAATCTACTTTAGATTGAGCTAGAATTTCCATCCCCCGAAAGTGCAAGAAAGTTTCTTGAATTTAGGAGTTCGAAAAGCGTAGCTTGGATCGAAGTCGTTTCAAAAAATTAATACGACAGAATTTCTGCAAACTTCATAGAAACTTTATCCGCATTGGGTAGCATTTGTGCTTCCATTCCCATATTCAATGGAACAGCAGGTACATCAACACTTCCCATTGCTTGTATAGGCGCATCCAAGTGAGTAAAACACTCTTGACTTAATCTACCCGCTAATGCTTGAGCAAAACTATTGGTGATGGTTTCCTCGGTTAAAACCAAAACTTTACCATGACGCTTTACTAATTCTACGCAAGCTTCATGATCATAGGGAGAAAGCGTTCTCAAATCGAGTATCTCTATTTTACCCGCGTGATTTTTTGCAGCATTCAGAGCCCAATATACTCCCATCCCATACGTAATTACGCCTAAAGACTCACCCATTTCTATAGATTCTGAACTTGCAGATAGCACAATTCTACCCTTGCCAAATGGAATTACATAATCCTCAGATGGTTCGGGTGTTTTTGCCAATTCAGTACCTGGAACTTTACTCCAATACAATCCTTTATGCTCAAACATGACAACAGGATTTGGATCGTAGAATGCTGATTTCATCAAGCCTTTCATATCAGCGGCAGTACTTGGATATGCAATTTTTATACCTTTGATGGGTAAAATACTACTTTCAACCGTACCTGAATGGTAAGGTCCACCCCCACCATATGCACCCGTAGGGACCCGGATAATACTTGAAACCGGATATTTACCCATAGACAAATAAGTGCTTTTTGACAGCTCGGTAACCAATTGGTTGATTCCCGGCCATATATAATCCGCAAATTGAATTTCTACAATAGGTTTTGCACCCACAGCACTCATTCCTGCGGTACTTCCAACAATATATGCTTCTTGAATAGGTGTATTAAAAACGCGGTCTTTCCCGTACTTTTGAGCAAGGGTGGCCGCTTCCCGAAATACACCTCCCAAACGATGTCCAACATCCTGTCCGTAGAGCAATGCTTCTGGATGATTTTTTAAAATTTCATCAACGGCAAACAAAGCAGCATCCACCATGACTACTGGATCTTTACCTTCAGGACAACGGACTCCTCTTTCTTCTGTAATTGGAGTAGGAGCAAGTACATGATCCAATAAGGTATTTGGTTGAGGATCAGCGGCATTTTTAGCTTTTTCAAAATCTGCCACAACGCGTTCATGACATTCTAGAGCTACTTGATCTAATGCGCTTTCTGTTTCCGCTAAACTAAGAAGCAACTGTTTCAATCTTGGCAATGGATCCAATCGCTCATGCTGTTCTAAATCGTCTCGGTACCACTCAGATCTCACACCGCTGGTATGATGACCCAATAATGGAACTTTTACATGAACTAGCATTGGTTCGCGTTTCTCTCTAACGGACTCAATGGCGCGCTTCATTTCGTCGTAACATTGTACGAAATCCGAACCGTTGATGCGAATCCTTCTAAGACCTTTGAATCCCAAACCATATTCAAAAGCATCCATGGCACGCATTTCATCGCCAGATGCGGAAATTCCCCAATCGTTATCCTGAACTAAATAAATGATAGGCAACTTATGCAAGACTGCCATTTGTAGCGCTTCAGCCACTTCACCTTCAGTAACACTTCCATCCCCTAAAGAACATAAAACAATGGGCTTTTCGGCACTTGTAATTAGGTTTTGTGATTCTA
Organism: uncultured Rhizobium sp.; assembly: GCA_964415065.1. Lineage (GTDB taxonomy): Bacteria > Bacteroidota > Bacteroidia > NS11-12g > UBA955 > VMCP01. The sequence goes on along the minus strand of CAYPYX010000064.1, from coordinate 557 downwards.
AATATTTTATACCATGTGCTGCACCTGTAGCTGGTATGGTTTGCATACCTGTTGCGCTACTTTGGTGCGGCATTTTGGGCATGTTACTGCGATTCAACGAAGGATGAGCGTAATAGGTTCTTCCCCCACTAAATGGATCATCGGCTTTGGCCAATAATTGCAACATCAATTCATAGGGTTGCATTCCCATCGACAAAAGTATGCTTTCATCTCGATAGTAGGGATAAGCAAAATCTACCGGTTTGAGTAATAAACCCGTAGCTATTTGTATTGCTTCATGTCCCTTCGATGTGCTATGAACGTATTTTGTAATGGGCCGGTTCTCGTCGTAAATTTTGGCCATTGATCGCGCCGTTTGCATCAATTCCCAAGCCCGCAGAAGTACATTTTTATCAACCATTTAATTTACTGCAATTTTACGAAAAATTCAAGAAACATCCCTTAAAATATTGCTTTTAAAAGAAAACCACTAAATTGCGCAGTCGCTAAATACAAAAAGCAGCCGCTATTTTTAAAATTCGTATGGTTAAATCATTACCTAAACTTTTTCTACTTGT
>CAYPYX010000063.1:0-13143 GCA_964415065.1 uncultured Rhizobium sp. | reverse complement strand
TACCCGATGAGTTTTTAAAACGTTGGTTAATAACTACTAAACCTGAACATTACACCGAAAGTAATATCGACGAAAAATATGCTCAAGAAAGAGAAGCACTCAAACGTCGTTTGATTATTGATAAAATTGCAGCAGCTAATGAATTGCAAGCAACTGAGGCTGAAGTAATCGATGAAGCAAAAGTGTATTATGCTGGAATGTATCGTCAATATGGATTGAACATTTCCATGGGTGATGAATTCTTGGCATCTACTGTAATGAAGCGTTTGGAAGAACGTGAATTCGTTATGCAAATGTCAGATCGAGTAATCTACAGAAAAGCTTACGATAAAGTTCGCGAGTTGATTACATTGAAAACCAAAAATGTAAATGTGGAAGAATATTTCAACCACGTAAATAAGCATAAAGAAGCACACGGCGAATAATCGTCCCCAAAAATCAATCGAACAACTCAGAGCGTTTTCATCGATTAATTGGGGGATTTGGTTCAGATGAAGTAGAACTTCAAAGAATCTAACTTTCTTAGTTAATTTGATAAACAATGAGTTAGGTTGTTTTCATTTGGATAAAATACAAATTTTAATTAGACAAATTCGGGAAATCAGGGTGAACAATACCCTGATTTCTTTGTATATTTGAAAAACGAGATAAGAATATGGATTACGGAAAAGAATTTAAAAAATACGCTACCAAGCATTTAGGAATTAACAGTCTTTATGTAGATAAATTCACAGAAATGACTGCCGAAGCGGCTACCATGAAAAATGGTATTTATAGCTTAACTCCCAACATTATTGAAGAACGCCAAATGAATGCTGTGGCGATGGATATTTTTTCAAGATTGATGATGGATCGTATCATCTTTTTAGGAGTTCCTATTTATGATGATGTTGCTAATATTATTATGGGGCAGTTATTGTTCTTGGAAAGTACCAATTCTAACCGTGATATTCAGATATATGTAAACAGCCCAGGAGGAAGCGTATACGCAGGTCTCGCTATTTATGACACTATGCAATACATTTCTTCGGATGTTGCTACTATTTGTACTGGGATGGCTGCAAGTATGGCAGCAGTTTTAATGTCGGCAGGTGAAAAAGGTAAAAGAACAGCCCTTCCTCACAGCCGAATTATGATTCACCAACCATTAGGAGGTGCTCAAGGACAAGCAAGCGATATTGAAATTACGTATAAGGAAATTTCAAAATTGAAAAAAGAACTTTACGATATTCTTTCTCATCATTCAGGTCAACCTTATGATCGCATTGAAAAAGATAGTGATCGCGATTACTGGATGACAGCTCAAGAAGCGAAAGAATACGGAATGATTGACGAAGTACTAGGTCGTAGAAATTAAAAATGAAATCCAAAGATCAAAGTTGCTCTTTTTGCGGTAGAAAAAAAGAAGAGGCCATCATGCTGATTACCGGCTTGGATGGTAATATTTGTGAGCAATGTGTTGAACAAGCTCATACTATAGTAGCCAAAGAATTAGGTCACGAAAAAAACTCCAATAACAAAGCAACCGGGATTTCAGAGAATTTTGAAATTGACCAACTTCCTACTCCTCAATTCATTAAAACCCACTTAGACAAATACGTAATCGGTCAAGAAGAAGCAAAACGTACTTTATCTATCGCAGTCTACAATCACTATAAAAGAATTCGTCACAAAAATGCGACAGAAGATGTGGAACTCGAAAAAAGTAACGTATTACTCATTGGTGAAACGGGTACGGGTAAAACTCTGTTAGCAAAGTCCCTTGCTCGCTTGTTAAATGTACCCTTTTGCATTGCAGATGCTACGGTTTTAACAGAAGCTGGATACGTAGGAGAAGATGTTGAATCCATATTATCTCGATTACTTCAAGTAGCTAATTACAAACCAGAATTAGCTGAACGAGGTATCGTTTATATTGATGAAATCGATAAAATCGCTCGTAAATCCGACAATCCATCTATTACCCGAGATGTGAGTGGCGAAGGAGTACAACAGGGTTTGTTGAAGATTTTAGAAGGTACTGTAGCTAACGTAGCTCCTGAAGGAGGACGAAAACATCCCGACCAAAAGTACATTAAAATAGATACTTCCAACATTCTATTTATATGTGGTGGTGCGTTTGATGGTATTGATAAATTAATAGGGCGTCGTTTACAAAACCAAGCAGTAGGTTTTAAACGACCAGAGCATAAGGAAATCAATCCCAAACGTTTATTAAGTCAAGTGGGCCCAGAAGATTTAAAATCCTTCGGTCTGATTCCTGAAATTATTGGTAGATTACCAATTTTAGCTGCCTTAGAACCACTAGATAAAGAAGCAATGCGCAGCATTCTTACCCAACCCAAAAATGCACTTCTAAAGCAATATCAGTTGATGTTCGAATTAGAAGGAGTGTCACTAACTTTTGATGAAGATGCCATTGATTATATCGTTGAGCTAGCATTTGAAAACAAATTGGGAGCACGTGGATTAAGAGGAATTTGCGAAACGGTATTAAAACGATTTATGTTTGAAATTCCATCTTCCGATAAAAAGAAAAAAAACATTCGTTTAACCCGTAAAATGGCCGAAGATGAATGGACTGCTCGCGAAAATCTAAAATACGCAAGCTAAAAATTCGCTGAACTTTCAACTGAATTTACAATAATTTAATGCCGATTTAAGCCTTTAAATCGGCATTTTGTTTTTCCAAATTACAGAGTTAAGTAGCATTATTATTATATTGCACGCCATGGAGAAAAACCATAAAAAAACTCTTTGGGCTTGGACGATGTACGATTGGGCAAACAGTGTATATCCATTAGTCATTTCTTCCGCCATCTTTCCGGTTTATTACACCGCCGTTACTACAGAAAAAGATGCACAGGGCAATATCATCAACGACACTGTCCAGTTCTTAGGGATGTCGTTCAAAAACACAGTAATTAGCAATTACGTACTTTCACTGTCATTCTTGATTATTGTTTTAACCAGTCCGCTGCTTTCTGGAATTGCAGATAGCAGGGGAAATAAAAAGCGATTTCTGCAGTTTTTCTGCTACATGGGTGCGTTGGGAGCATCTAGTTTATATTTTTTAACCAAGGACCCGTCTACACTCCCCTATGGATTGTTAAGCATTTTTATTGCTAGCTTGGGATTTTGGAGCAGTTTGGTATTTTACAATTCGTATTTACCTGAAATTGCTGATAGTGAAACCATGGATCGTTTGAGTGCACGCGGTTTTGCTATGGGTTATATAGGATCTAGCACCCTGTTGATTTTATGTTTAGTATTCATCCAAGGCATAGCACCAAAACTGAACATTCCAACCGGTCTAGCCACCCGATATTGCTTTATTGCTGTAGGAATTTGGTGGATTGGATTTGCGCAAATATTTTTCAGTCGTATTAAATCACACACCAGAAAGGTTTCGAATCCAAGTGAAAATTCGATTTTCAAAGGATTTCATGAACTTCAAAAGGTTTGGAAACAGGTAAAGCAGAGCTCTTCCTTATTGATTTACCTCCGCTCTTTCTGGTTCTATTCGATGGGTGTACAAACCGTTATGCTGGTGGCGGCCTATTTCGGAGCAAAATTCCTCAATTTACCTGCCGCGAAATTACTTCCGGTTATTTTGATCATTCAGTTTGTGGGTATCGGGGGAAGTTTTTTCTTTTCTTGGGTTTCCAAAAAATACGGAAATAAAAAATCGCTAAGCATTACCCTAATTGCTTGGATATTTATTTGTATTGGTGCTTGGTTTGATGCTGAATACAGAAGTGAAGGTGGATTTTACATTCTCGCTTTTTTTGTGGGTGCGGTAATGGGCGGAGTTCAAAGTTTAAGTAGAAGTACTTATTCTAAACTCATACCCGAAAACACGGTAGATACAGCATCTTTTTTCAGTTTTTATGATATTACCGAAAAATTAGCGATGGTGTTTGGCTTGTTTATTTTTGCATATGTGGAACAACATTCACCGGAAAAAGGCATGCAAAATTCTGTGATTGCGCTTATCGCCTTTTTTATAATTGGTTTAATTTCGTTACAGAAATTAAACGATAAGCGATTGCATTAAGCAGTAATTTAATGAACCTATCGCTTAGGCGAAGTAAACGATAAGCGATTGCATTAAGCGGTAATTTAATGAGCTATCGATTACGCAAAGTGCACAATAAGGGATTGCATTAAGCAGTAATTTAATGAGCCTATCGCTCAGGCGAAGTAAACGATAAACGATTGCATTAAGTAGTAATTAAACTTGAATCGATTTCGTTTGCACAAAATGAAAATCAGTGATTTAATTTGAATGGATTACATTCCAAAAAACGTTTTAATAGTGCTCCAATTACTGCGTTTTTTATCATCAGAACTTACCATCACTGAGGGCATATCCACCATCAATATTCGTGGATGATTTAACCGTTGAAAACTGGATTCTAAACTGGAAGTTTTGATCCAAAATAGAATCCTTACTTGTGTAAAATGCTGAATATATAACTCGAGTAATTCAGGAGTTAATGAAGTAGATCCTTTAGAAATAGGTATGAATTTCACGGTTTGACCATTTATTTCAACATTTGGGATTCTTACCGCCTGCATTATTTTTTTGACCACATCCATAGGTTCAAATTGATTTTCTTCATATATCAAATTGACAATGTAAACACCTTCCCACTTGGGTAATTTTACATTTACAGATGGTGCGGGATTTAACGACCCATCATTCGGCGTGTTGGGTATTGCATTGGAAGATTCGGTATTGGGATTTATTGAAAAAGTTGGATTTGCTTCTTTGGAATTTGGGGCATCAATATTTTTAGATCCCAACTGAGAAATTTCCTGAGATTCTGGTTTGTTATTTACAGTAGAAATTGGAATTTCAGCATTTATATCGTTTGACTTTTCCGAAGTTTTCTGTTGCAATTCCAGATCAGCGGAAGTTGACTCGTTATTCATCGCTCCCTCATCCCCTGAAATCGGTACAAGAAATACTCCATCCGAAAAAAGTTCAGATAAAGCCAAAGGGTTTTCCACATTCCATACACCTTTTTTCATTTGCCTGATGGTTTTTTGTATTTTTGTTTTAGATGAAATTCGAAATTACGACGGAAAAAGTAAAAGAAAGCAGAATTTCTCAATTAGATCCAAATAATATTGGATTTGGGAAGGTTTTCACCGATCACATGTTCCTCGCAGATTATGAAAATGGCGAGTGGATCAACCCCAGAATTGTACCTTATGGTCCAATGTCTTTAAGTCCAGCTACCAGCGCAATTCATTACGGTCAAGCCATTTTTGAAGGGATGAAAGTATTCGCATCCTCTAAAAACGACCGCGACATTGTGATGTTCCGACCGTTAGATAACGCAAAACGATTAAATAAATCCGCAGCTCGCTTGGCCATGCCTGATGTCCCTGAAGATTTATTTATGGCTGGATTAACCCAACTTCTCGAATTGGATCGCGAATGGGTACCAAGAGTTGAAGGCGGTGCCTTGTATGTGAGACCTTATATGTTTGCAACCGATGATTTTATTGGAGTTAAACCTTCTGAACGTTATTGTTTTGCAATCTTCTGCTGTCCGGTAGGACCTTATTACAATAAAGCCCTTCGCGTAAAAGTAGAAGAAGAATACAGTCGCGCGGCTCCTGGTGGTGTTGGCTTCACCAAATGTGCAGGTAATTATGCTGCTGCCATGTATCCTACCGCGTTGGCACAAAAAGAAGGATTCGATCAAGTTCTTTGGACGGATCCTGTGGAACATAAATTTGTAGAAGAAACAGGAACAACAAATTTCTTCGCTGTTTTGAGCGATAAAATTGTGACTCCTTCCCTAACCCACACCATGCTTGCAGGGATCACGCGGGATTCCGTGGTGCAATCTTTGCGTCATTTGGGACATACTGTCGAAGAACGTCCACTTTCTGTACAAGAACTAAAAGAACAATTAGCAGCAGGTCAATTGAAAGAATTATTCATCACCGGAACAGCCGCTACTTTAATTAATTTAGACGGTTTCGGACATGATGGACAGTATTTCGAAGTCCAAAAAAATGGTGATAATACCATTTCTAAAGAAGTAAAGAAGTTCTTGGATGATATTAAGTTGCAACACTCCGAAGATGTTTTTCACTGGAATGTGGTGATTTAATGTCTGAAAACGGTAATTTTTCGTTAACTTTGCACCCCGTAACATTACATTCATGAGTCAGTCAAAATACATCTTTGTTACGGGCGGTGTAACTTCTTCCTTAGGAAAAGGCATTATTGCAGCATCTCTCGCAAAACTCTTACAATCAAGAGGTTATCGCGTAACAATCCAAAAATTCGATCCTTACTTAAACGTTGACCCGGGGACATTAAACCCATACGAACATGGTGAATGTTATGTAACGGAAGATGGGGCTGAAACCGATTTGGATTTAGGGCATTACGAGCGTTTTCTTAACGTTCCCACATCCCAAGCTAATAACGTTACAACCGGTAGAGTTTATCAAACGGTGATCGAAAATGAACGCAAAGGAGTTTATTTGGGTAAAACCGTTCAAGTAATCCCTCATATAACCGATGAAATCAAACGCAGAATGCTGATTTTAGGTGAAAGTGGCGACTACGATATCGTAATTACTGAAATTGGCGGTACTGTAGGTGATATTGAATCATTACCATACGTTGAAAGTATGCGTCAGTTGATTTGGGAACTGGGAGATGCAAACGCTTTGGTGGTGCATTTAACTTTAGTGCCTTATTTGAAAGCAGCTGGAGAACTTAAAACCAAACCTACTCAACATTCTGTAAAAAGTTTATTGGAATTAGGGGTTCAACCCGATGTTCTGGTTTGCAGAACAGAGCATCCTCTTACTCCGGAATTAAAGAAGAAATTAGCTTTATTCTGTAACGTTCAAGGTAATTCTGTTATTGAAGCACGTGACTTAAATACTATTTATGAGGTGCCCATGGCAATGTTGAAGGAAAAATTGGATAAAGTAGTTTTAGCCAAACTAAAACTGAAAAGTTCCAATGAACCCAACCTTGAACAATGGTCAAATTTCTTGTTCCGTTTGGAACACCCTAAATCTGAAATTAAAATTGCATTGGTCGGCAAATATGTAGAATTGCCCGATGCTTATAAATCCATTAACGAAGCTTTTATACATGCAGGTGCAGCGAAAGAATGCGAAGTTCATGTTACTTACATTCATTCTGAATATTTGACGCCTGAAAATGTTGATTCCAAATTAAAAGGGTTTGCTGGTATTTTAGTGGCACCTGGATTTGGAAGTAGAGGTATAGATGGTAAATTAACTGCTGTTAAGTACGCCCGTGAACATAAAATTCCATTCTTTGGGATTTGTTTGGGGATGCAAATATCGGTTATTGAATTTGCTCGCAATGTAGTGGGATTTGCGGATGCACACAGTTCAGAAATGAATGCTGAAACTACTCATCCCGTAATTGCATTGATGGAAGAGCAAAAAGAATTAGAAAATTACGGTGGAACCATGCGCTTAGGTAGTTATGATTGTGAGTTAGTAAAAGGAAGTCACGCGGCTAAGGCATATGGAAAAACCAAAATTGCTGAACGACATCGCCATCGTTATGAGTTCAACAATGAATTCAAAGATGCCGTACAAGCAGCGGGAATGAAAATTACTGGAACTAATCCCAAAACAGGATTGGCAGAAATCGTAGAGATTGAAAATCATCCTTGGTTTGTAGGTGTACAATTCCACCCGGAATTGAAGAGTACCGTTGAAAATCCACATCCACTTTTCGTGGGATTTGTAGGTGCTGCGATGAACGTAAAAAACTGATTTTCTAAAACAAAATGATAAAAAGTACGGCCAGTATTTTATTTGAATAGATACTGGAGTATAGAAAAAGAAAGGCCACTTTTAAAGTGGCCTTTCTTTTTTAACTTATTACAAAACCCGTTTGGAGTTCAAACAAAATATGGTTCAACTAAATGAAAACTATTGGTTACATTTCTAAATCTACGTAAACAGGTAAATGATCGCTGTAACCATTTAAATAGGTTTTTCCTCCGAACGTACGCAAAGGATAACCAGCAAAATTTCCATCTTTCTGTAATAACCAGTCACGTAAATATATTTGTTGGCTGGGAATATTATTACCTGGACCCACGTTGTAAAATGCAGGACTCACCATAATTTGGTCGAATAAATCCCACATACCTTTGTAGCGTAAAGTTCCCATGGTTGGCTCAGCTATGCGCTTTATATAAGCTAGATTAATGGCCCATGATGGATTATCGCCCGCTTGTAACACCTGAAATATACTGCTGTCAGTTGGATTGTCGTTAAAGTCGCCAACAGCATTCCAGTACTTAATATCACGGTGTTTCATTAAATAATCGCGCATAGAATTCGCCGCAGAAGCTCTTAATATACGCGTTTGAGATTCTCCCCCGCTTCTAGATGGCCAATGATTCACTAAAATGGAATGGTTGGTCCCTTTAGTTTTAAAATGAGCTACCATAATGGATCGAGTTGGCTTGGTAGGATCAGTAACTGCAACAGGCAACATGTCGAGAGACACCAATTCAGTTGCTGAATTTTTAAACGCTCCGTTGCCAGATAAATAAATCAAAGCCACGTCAATTCCGCGTTTATCAGGAGATTCTGAATGCACAATTTTAGCATTATTTTTACTCAAATGCGATGAAGTTTTAACTAAATCCGACAAAACTAGGTAGTTTTCAATTTCACATACACCCAAGAAATCAGGTTGAATGGAATCGATTACACGAGCCATATTTTTTAGTTTATTCTGATACTTCTGTGAATTCCATTCCATTTTTCCCTGAGGTAGATATTCTTCGTCTAGGTTAGGGCCATCGATGGTGTCAAACAAATTTTCCAAATTGTAAAACGCCAAACGGAATTTTACATCAATGGCTTTGGGCTTTTCCTTTTCTATGGGGGACGGAGGAACGTTTACTTCAAATTCACGTTCGGCAACATCCGCATCTTCAATAATTTCGACTTGACCATTACTACTACTCCCGAGCGCATTTGACTTCTTACTTCCACAAGAAAAAAGGAACACAGCAGAAGTGGTAATCAACATAACTGCAAGAGTTCTATTAAGGTTAAAACAATTCCCTTTCATACTCCAAAAGTACAACGAAAACTTGGATTCATTCTTTGAAAAGAATCAATTAAATTTGGGAATTAACATGAAAATTAAAAGTGTTGCTGTCGTACTTACCTTCTTTTTTGGTGTAATTGGTGTTCATCGTTTCTATTTGAAGCAATACGGTATTGGGTTGCTTTACATTGTTTTGGGATTGTTTGCCTATTTTTCAACCAACGAAGTGTACTATGTATTGGGATTTGTCGTTTTAGTAGATTTTATTGCATTTCTCATTATGTCAGATCAGGAATTCGACAATAAATACAATTCTCCAGAAATCATCGCACCCACGTCCCCCGAAAAAACAAAAAAAGAAATTTTGGAGGAAAATCCAGACTATCAATCATTGTTATCCCGAGTTCAAACTATAGATCGCGATATTTTAACGTTTCCAGAACATCGGATTTCCAATGAACAAATCGATCTAGGAAAAGAACTGGTGAAAGAATTCCAATCCCTCTTGGAGCAACTTTTAGATGATCCCAAACTGACTAAAAAGCTATCGAACGCTACAAAAACCGATACTCATGATACGGCTCTAGTTATTAAGGTGAGCTTGTTGTACGACATTAGAACCATCTATATGCTGCTCAATAAACGTGATATCGGCAACATTCGCGTAGCTACAACATTATTTGCTTTGGCCTCTGATTCTGTGCTAGATGGTGTTGAAACCAAATATTGGGAATTGGATAATGAGGAATTTTTTAATCAACATAGGCAAGGAGCTTTTGCATCTAGGGAAAGTCAAATTTTGAATTCGATTGCAAAAACCAATCCATTGAGTATTTCGTACAATTTGGAAGGCAAAACGCCCGATAAACAAGCGGAATCAATGTTTGCACTACCTGCATTATTGAGTTTATCTGACAGTGAGGTGTTTGATAGTTATGCATCTGTGCTGAATCGATTTGCGATTGCCATTGCAAAATCCGACGAGAAGGTAACAAAAACCGAGGAAAAGCACTTGAAAACCATTTATGACGCACTTCACCATCCCATCCCCGAAAAAAAGAACACCAATTTAAAAATGAACGAAACCGACGCAGAATCAAATCAATCCATAGAAGAAATCCTAAAAGAATTGAATTCTTTGATTGCTTTAACCGATGTAAAAACGGAAGTGAATACCTTGGTAAACTTTTTAACCATTCAAAAAGAACGGGAAAAACAAGGGTTGAAAATGGCTCAAATTTCCTACCACATTGTTTTTACTGGAAATCCAGGAACGGGTAAAACCACTGTCGCTCGGTTAATTGCTCAGATTTATAAATCTTTGGGTATTCTGAAAAAAGGTCATTTAATTGAAACCGATCGAAGCGGTTTAATAGCTGAATACGCCGGACAAACTGCGGTTAAAGTGAATGAGGTGATTGATAAATCGTTGGATGGAATTCTATTTATTGATGAGGCCTATGCTTTGGTCGGTGAAGATAAGGACAATTACGGTCAGGAAGCGGTTGCCACTTTGATTAAACGCATGGAAGATGATCGCAATCGCCTGGTGGTTATTATGGCTGGATATAAAGACGAAATGGAATCGTTCATTGAAACCAATCCCGGATTCAAATCGCGTATCAATCGGTACATCGATTTCGCCGATTACACACCGGATGAAATGCTATCCATATTTAAAAGTATGTGTAAAAAATCTCAATACCAGATGAATTCCGAAATGGAAAATCGGTTAATTGAGGTGTTTAAAAGCGACTATTCACAACGCGATAAAACATTCGGAAACGGAAGGCACGTGCGCAATTTATTCGAAAAAGTCTTAGAAAATCAGGCGAATAGACTTTCAAAATCTACTCAAATTACCAAGGAATCATTGATTCAACTTACCGTTGAAGATTTGGAATAAGCTGCGGAAGCACCGAACTTACTTTGTTACAACTGAAATTAAGTATTTAAAGTAAGTCTGCGGAAGCCCCGAATTAACGACTGTAATTCGGTGCTTCTTTAGTAATTGCTATATCGTGAGGATGACTTTCACGAATACCGGCATTGGTAATGCGTACAAATTTCGATTCTTGCAATACATTCATACTGGCAGCACCACAGTATCCCATACCCGCCTTAATTCCCCCGACAAGCTGATAGATCACTTCGGAAAGGTGACCTTTGTAAGGAACATTACCTACGATTCCTTCGGGAACCAATTTTGCCACCTCATCTTCTGCATCTTGGAAATAACGATCTTTGGAACCTTCTTTCATAGCTTCAACGCTACCCATTCCGCGATAGGATTTCACTTTTCTACCATCGAAGAAACTGGTGTCGCCGGGAGACTCTTCTGTTCCAGCAAACAATCCACCGGCCATAATGGTATTGGCACCAGCAACTAATGCTTTTACGATATCACCACTGTAGCGAATACCTCCATCAGCAATCACAGGAACGCCGGTTCCTTTCAGTGCTTCATGCGCTTCCATAACGGCAGTTAACTGAGGCATACCAATACCAGCAATGATACGGGTAGTACAAATTGAACCTGGACCCACTCCCACTTTCACTGCATCGGCTCCTGCTTCAGCTAATGCTTTAGCGGCTTCTCCAGTTGCAATATTTCCAGCGATAATTTGAAGTTGAGGATATTTCGTTTTCACTTGACGAACTTGGTCCAATACACCTTGAGAATGTCCGTGTGCTGTATCAATGGCAATTACATCCACGCCTACTTTTACCAACGCATCCACTCGATCCATGGTATCTGGAGTTACACCCACTGCTGCGCCTACCAACAAACGACCGTGACTGTCTTTCACGGCTTTGGGATAGTTCTTCACTTTTTGGATGTCTTTAAATGTGATTAACCCTTGCAATACATTTTGGTCATCGACGATGGGTAATTTTTCAATTTTATGTTTTTCGAGGATGTCTTGAGCGCCTTTCAAATCAGTACCATGAGGAGCTGTAATGAGATTTTGGGATGTCATTACTTGCTCTACTTTTTTGGTAAGATCTTTTTCAAAACGCAAATCGCGGTTGGTAATAATACCAATTAAACGATTTTTTTCATCCACTACAGGGATTCCACCAATTTTATTTTCACGCATAAGCTGAACTGCTTGGCCTAGCGTAGCTTGTCCGCTTAACGTAAGTGGATCTAGAATCATCCCACTTTCGGAGCGTTTTACTTTTTTCACTTCTTCTGCTTGTCGAGCAATGGTCATATTTTTATGAATAATACCAATTCCTCCTTCGCGCGCCATAGCGATAGCTAATCTACTTTCGGTAACCGTATCCATCGCAGCAGACACGATTGGAATATTCAGACGCAGGTTGCGGGTAAATTGTGTAGAGGTATCTACATCACGTGGCAACACTTGTGAATGTCTGGGAATAACGAGGACATCGTCGAATGTGAGTCCTTCTAATACGATTTTATTGGAGATGGATGACATAGCAAATAACAGATTAAGACAGGTGGTTATTTGCGGTGCAAAGATACAATGAAAACTTGAATTTATTCTAAATAAATACGGATATTTGCAAATATGGCACATTTTAAAACGGTTTATTTGGGGAATTTGCGTTGCGAGAACGTTCATTTACAGAGTTCAACGATGATACACACGGATGCACCCACAGATAATTTGGGCAAGGGTGAGGCATTTTCTCCTACTGATTTATGTGCATTGAGTTTAACCACATGCATTATTACTACAATGGGAATTTACGCTCAGTTGAAGGAATTCATCATCGAGGTAATTGAGGCTGAAACAAGTAAAGTAATGCAATCAAATCCCCGAAAAATAGCGAAAATACAAGCGGAGATTCGTATAAAATTGGGTGAAGGTTGCACAGACAGGAACAAAGAAGGATTGCGCAGGGTGGTTCACACGTGTCCGGTATCCAAGAGTTTACATCCGGATATAGAGCAAGATATTCAGCTAGTTTGGTTGGATTGAGCGGAAAGAAAAGGTATATTTGCGCTCTGATTTGGGGAATTAGCTCAGCTGGCTAGAGCGCTTGCATGGCATGCAAGAGGTCATCGGTTCGAC
>CAYPYX010000062.1:0-13258 GCA_964415065.1 uncultured Rhizobium sp. | reverse complement strand
AAATTCTTGATTGTCTTCAGCAGTCAATGCATCAAATCCAGGTTTTGCTGTTGGTCCAAACACGATTTGAGCCCCCGTTTTTTTAGCTAAATCGATATGTCCGCTCACGAAATCCGCGTGAAAATGTGTTTCAAATACATACTTGATGGTGTTTCCATCTTTTTGTGCACGTTCAACATAAGGATTTACCTCGCGAAGAGGATCAATAATTGCGGCTTCTCCATTGGAAGCGATGTAATACGCCCCGTGGGCTAAACATCCTGTGTAAATTTGTTCTACTTGCATGGCAGATTTAAATTAAATTTGATAACGCAAAGTTAGAAGTCGATTATTGTAAAAAACGTGACGATTGTCACCTTTTCCTTCCTATATGACAAAAGTCACAAAAGCACTTATTCCTTTTATATTCAGCATATTAAGTGTGTTTTATATTGTTTTTTTCGGGGGATATTCTTTCGATGATTCTCCTATGAAAAAAACGGTATTGGAACGCATGGATCCTTCATTTTATCATTCCATTGATTCTGATTCACTTAAAAAATGGGAATCTGAATCTTTTCAAGAATCGAATTCCTATTGCATTCATTTAATTAATTATTGGAATCGAACATCGCTTCCGGTTAACTACTCCAGTTTACACAACTGCAAACCAACGGATTATTTTGAAGCCGCCAGCCTCAGTAAAACCATGTTTGCATTGACTTCTTATCGCAATGCCATCCCCAGAATAAAAGATCAAAATTTAAAACGCCTTTACTTAAGCTTGCTGCAACACGGTTCTGGAATGGAAAATCATACTCAATGTACATTTCATTATTCCGATTCAGGCTATTTAAAAGCGGGTGAGTTGTATCAAAATATTACTGGAAAATCATTTGAAAAAGACATAACACATGAATTTCCATTTAAATGGGATGCTTCATTCAAAGGTGTTGATGGTTATGTTCGAAAAGACACTCTTTTCAGAAAAATAGAAAAAGCGGATACTGCCTATCCTAATGGAAGTTTGTATTTAAACTATAAAAACACTCAGTTATTTTCCAATTTAGTAACAGATTGGAGCACAAAACTGTATGTCGAAAATCAAACTGATTATAGAAAATACCAAAGTAATCATGGTTTAAAAAGTGATGGGAGTCCTAAAAACTGTGCTAAGTCTTTACGAATTTGTGGTTTTAAGCATTTATCATGGTTGGAGGGAATTGGTTTGGATGAAAGTTTAGGAAGACCTATCCTATTCCAATGGGGATGTAATTGGTGTTATAACCATATTTTACTGATAGATGTTGAACGCGGACAGACATTAATAATTTTGACCAACAGCATAATTGGAGCGCATGAAATTGCCCAATTTTCTCAGAAATTATACGGTCAACGATTGGAATTATTCGATTACATCGGTTGGTGGTAGTACCCTAATTTATATTGCTCTATACCACTCTATAATGCACTAAGCAAAATTGAGGTTTATTTATAATACTACACGCTAAATTGTTGAAATTAAGTATTTAGTGCACTATTAACTTTTGTGTTTGATGATTCAACTTTAAGAAATATACACCTGAGATTAAGTCTTGAATAGTAACTTGAATTTGATGATTATCTATTTTTTCAGAGTTGAATGCAATTGGTTGTCCAAGTGAATTATAAACAGATAACTGGACATCCGTTAACAAGAATGAATCATTAATTCCGCTTATATAAATTTTATGTTGGTAAGAACGGTCTAAAGGATTTGGAAAAACCGACCAATTGCTAACTTTATTTAAAGAAATTACATCATTATTATGTTTGGGCTGTTCGGGCATGATAATTGAAATGCCCTTTTCGTAGCAAGGGGAGAAAGCACTAGAGCTGTCGTAGAATTTTGCAGGGAACAACACATATTCTCTCAGGGTATATTCATTGGATTGTAACGGTTGAATACCTTGACCGTAAAAGCTACCTGGATTGGCACCCTTTGACCCGAAAGCACAGTATGTTTTAGAGGAATACAACTCATTTGTTGTTTCCTTGCCGGAGGCACCAATTAATTTTAAAGCATTTTTCATTCTTGTTGAACGGAAATCTGTTTCTGTTGTACCCAACGTAGATATAAATACATGGTCGCCTGTTGGAATAGCTTCTATTAATTCAATGATTTGAGAAATCGAACTGGTGTCTTTCATATCAAAATAATAGAATACCTGTTCATTAGAGGGGTGTCCAAAAGTTGTCCATTTTCTTCCATCGGGACATTGGGGAGTAATTCCGTTTACGGGTGTGGGCAACAGAGTATTTCTATCGATTACAACTATGGCCAAACCCACTGTACATTGATTTGATCGATGCAGTGTGTAATTGGCTGCACTTCCTAATTTTACCCCATCAGTATTCCCTAAATTACTAACTAAATAATATTGCTCAAATAGGCAATCGTTTGGACTGGATCCTGATGGCAATACTCGTTCATTATGCAGACTATCGTTATCATCTAGGTACCAAAGTTGTAAATTGGCACACATAATTGTGTCTGGTTTTGAAATATAATTTACCACCTTGGCAAATAGTTGACTATCACCGTATGGCACATAAAAATCAAAGCTCATTCTTTGATAACTCTTGTATTTAAATTGAATGTTGGTTGCAGTAAATACTCCATCTGTTGTATTAACAGACAATCCGGTTAACATGTCTTCAGGCCAAAAAATCAAACCATTACTCATATGAAACCAGGTAGCATTTATTGCCACGCCATTAATGGTATCTTGAGTATTATTATGCAGATAAAAGTAAGTGGTGTCCTTTTTATTTATGAAAGAAAGCTCAAAATTTTGTTGGCTTTTGAGTATTGAACTATTTAATAATAGTATAAATGCTAATAGAACATTTTTAATTGAAGAATGAAACCTATTTTCATGCATAGAGAAATATGTTTTGTTATAAATTGCGTAGGTCAAAATCAAAGTTAAACAATGCGTTTGGTAATACAAAGAGTTAAAAAAGCGGAAGTTAAGGTTCACAATGTGGTAGTTGGTAAAATCGAACTGGGGTTGATGGTGTTAATAGGAATTGAGGATTCAGACACAGAAGAAGATGCCAATTATTTGATAGGAAAGCTCGTAAACATGCGAATTTTCTCTGATTCTGAAGGCAAGATGAATTTGTCGGTGGTAGATATTAATGGAGGATTGTTGTTAGTTAGTCAGTTTACCCTGCATGCTTTAACTGCAAAAGGGAACCGTCCATCATTTATTCAAGCAGCCAGACCAGATAAAGCGGTGCCCCTGTATGAGTATTTCATACAAAAAACCAAAGATAGTACTACAGTGCCGGTTGAAACTGGAGTTTTTGGGGAAGATATGCAAATTGCGATGATTGGTGATGGTCCTGTTACCATACTTATAGATTCGAAAAATAAATAGTTGAATTTGAAGTAACGGGAATTACAATTCTAACCTCAATGATTTTGAAAATCATCCTTTATAACAATTAAAGGTGTGATTTTCAAAGGTTCTTTGAAATCCGTAACTTTGTAACAATTGTTGTGCAGCAATCTTAACTAGCAAATGAACTTGAAACCATTCCAAGCATACACATCTGTAATTAAATCAATTTTATTTGTATGTTTCACTTTTTTGAAATCCTTATCTTATTCCCAGTCAACAAATAATAACGATTTACCTATACCTTTTCTTAAAGCGAATAAACATTATACATTAGTTAAAAAAGGAAGTACAACACCTATAACAACTAACGAATATGATTGGATTGATCGCTTTCACGATGGATTGGCCCGATTTGAAAAACAAGGATTAATTGGCTTCATAGATATTAAAGGCAACGTTATAATTCCCGCAAAATTCAATAATGCTGGTGATTTCTATTTCGAAAGAGCTAAAGTATCAACCAAAAACAAATGGGGATTTATTGATACTAAAGGCAACCTAGTTGTAGAAGAAAAATTTTCCCAAGTTGGCGACTTTAACGACGGTCTGGCTGCGGTAAAAATTGCCAATAAATGGGGATATATCAATCCGAACGGAAAATTAGTTATCGATGCGGTTTATGATGATGCTGGTGATTTTATTTCGGGATTTGCCAACGTTAAAAGTGGTGGAAAATGGGGATTTATTGGAAAAGATGGATCTATGTTTCCCAGTCCCGGGAGAAGATTCAAATTTGAATCCAACGAGAACATTGAATTGATCAATGTTCAAAAAGGAGATAAATGGGGATTTCTTAATAAAGAAGGAAAAGTAGTTATTCCTTTTATCTACGACGAAGCACATCCTTTCATTGAAGATTTGGCATTGGTTTTCGTAAATGGAAAGTATGGATACATAAGCAAATCTGGTCATTTACAAATCCCTGCTATTTATGATATTGCTGAAGACTTTAAAGAAGGACTTGCTGCTGTAAAATTCGAAGATAACTGGGGCTATATTAATAAAAATGGGAAATGGGCAATCGATGCTCAATTTGAGTTAGCAGTTCAGTTTTTCAATGGGATTGGATGGGTTCGAATTGATGGTGATTGGGCCGCAATTAACACCAAAGGTGAATTTCTTTTTCAAGAGCGTTTTGATGAACAAGGGGTATTTTCTGAAGGATTAGCACCTGTAAAGAAAAATAATCTTTGGGGATATATTAACACCCAGGGAGAATTCGCAATTCAGCCCAAGTTCAGTTCAGCTGGAATGTTTCAAAATGGGATTGCTAAAATTGAAATTGGCGGTTCCTTTGATTTTATTGATAAGAACGGTAATCAAATTAAAAAAATTGAATTTCAATACGACTATGCCGGCAATTTTTCTGAAGGCATGGCTAAGGTGAAAAAAGAAGGGCTCTGGGGATATGTTAATTTTCGTGATGAGATGATTATTCCTCCACAATATACTAATGCTTTTGATTTCAAAGATGGGTTAGCCAAAGTAGAATCAGGAGGATATTATGGTTTTATTGATTATCAGGGAAAAGAAGCAACTTCATTTGAGTACGAAAACGCCGGAGAATTTAGTGAAGGATTAATTGCGGTACAAAAAAATGGAAAATGGGGTTATATCACCATGAATGGCACTACTGAAATCCCCTTTCGATTTGACGATGCAACAGATTTTAAACTAGGATATGCTTCTGTTAGAAAACTAGATTCATTTTTCATTATAAATACGAAAGGTCTTCCAAGTTCCAAATACCGGTTTAGTTGGTGTAGTGGTTTTAAAAACAACGGGTTAGCTATTGCCAAACAGGGTCAGAATTTTGGAATTATTGATACTACAGGAAAATTCAAAATCAACCCTACATTTACCGAAATTGCTGAGATTTATTCTGAATTTTTTGTTGGAAAAACAGAAACTGGATGGGGTATTTTTAGTTTACAAGGCAAAGAAATCTTACATCCCCAATTTGAAAAAATAGGGCCTGTTTCTCAGAAACTAGTATCGGTATTTAAAAATGGGAAATGGGCATTTATTACCATCAATAATCAGCCCATTACTGGATTTGTATTTGATGAATTGGGTATATTTAAAGAAGGGGTTTCTGCTGTAAAAGTAGATAAATTATGGGGATTAATTGATTCAACTGGTAAATACATATTAGGCCCCCGATTTGAAGATGCTGGTTTTGTTTCTGAAAATCAACTCAATGTTAAACTTAATGGTAAATGGGGTTATGTTGACAAGTATGGCAACAACACATTTGTACCTCAATATATACAAGCTGGCGAGTTTACCGAAGAATTAGCTCCCGTAAAAATCAACGACAAATGGGGATATATCAATCGTTTTTCGGAATTAGTAATTCCCATGAAATTCGATTTTGCTGGAAACTTTGAAAATGGAACCGCTTTTGTTGAAATAATGGGCAAAATGGGCATTATTAATTCCCAAGGCGAATTTATTATTCCAGCTATTTATGAAGACATTTCAAACTTCAAAAATGGTTTAGCCAATGTAAAATCAGGGGGTAAATATGGTTTTATTAATACCAAAGGAGATGTGGTAATTGCCTTTATACAAGATGAGGCATCTGACTTTGAAGATGGTTTCGCCAAAGGAATCCGAAAAGGCAAATACGGCGTGATCAATGATCGTGGAATTCCGGTAGTTCCGTTTATTTACGATAATTGTGGTCGATTTTCAAAGCAATTAAAACCCATAGAATTACTAGGTGGTGCAGGTTTAGAAGATCAATTTGGCAATCTATCTAATTCTGTATCTACCATTTACAATACAGCTAATCGGTTTAATCAAGGCTTTGCAATAATTAGCTATAATAGCAAATATGGAGCCATTGATAAACGTGGAAACTTTTATGTTTATCCTGAGTTTGATTATATTCTACATATTGATAGTTCTGAAATAATTGTTAGAGATCAAAATCACATGGGCGTAATGGATCATACAGGTGGTTGGTCCATCCTTCCCAATTACGATCGTATTTTCTTCTTGAAAAACAACCGAAGACTATATGAAAAGGAACAATTTTATGGTTATTTAGATGAAAAGGGGAATCCATTAATCCCAAATACATTTGAAGAAGCTACCGATTTTTCTAATAATTTTGCTTGTGTAAAGGTCGATGGGAAATACGGATTTATAGATCTTTCTGGAAATTTCAAACTGCCTCCTGTTTTCAGTAGAGCGCGAAACTTTAGAGATTTAAGGGCAGCCGCTATGGATGAAAATGGGAATTGGGGATTTATTGATACCTCCGGAGAATGGATTGTGCCCGCAAAATTTGAATTTGTAGGCGATTTTGTAGATCGAAAAGCTTGGGTACAACTGTTAGGGAAATACGGTCTGATTGACCTCACTGGAAAGTTCATTGTTGAACCCAAATATGAAGCTATTCAAACATTCAGTAATGGATTATGTGCATTTAAAACTCAGGGAAAATGGGGGTTTATCGATACCACTGGAAAAGTAATTATTAACCCAAATTTTGAAAATACAAATAGATTTTCAGATGGATTATGCGCTGTAAAACTTGCAGGCAAATGGGGATTCATTGATAAAACGGGCAAATGGATTATTGCTAATGCATATGATGAAGCCACAGAGTTCTCAGAAGGTTTAGTAGCCATAAAGTTGGGTGAAAATTGGGGATATATCAATAAGTCCGGCGAGGCTCAAGTTTTTCTACCCACGCGTTTTGAAGCAACTCAAAGCTTTTCAGAAGGTTTAGCAACGGTAAAAATTAATGACTATTGGGGATTCATTGACGATCGATTTGAACTGAAAATTCCAGCAGTTTTTGATCAAGCTGTTTCCTTCTCCTCCGGATTGGCAAAAGTAGAATCACGAGGTAAGTCACAATTTATCGATAAAACCGGCATGCCAAAAATTGAAGTAAAAGAGACTGAGATCCAATCGTACTCTGAAGGGTTGGCTCCTTGTTACAAAGAAGGTTTATACGGTTATGTTAATGAAAATGGAGTTATGGCAATTAATCCCCAATTCACTAATGCATATGGTTTTAAAAATCAATTTGCAAAAACAGAAAAGGATGGATTGTTTGGATACATTAAGCCCAATGGTCAAACGGTAATTCCTCATCAGTACGAATCTGCCACTGATTTTATTCATGAAACAGCTATTGTGGAACGGTATGGAAATCGTTTTTACATAGATAACAATGGATTCGAATACATTCAGAAATAGTTTCCTAAAACTTACAGAAAACTAAATTGAGTAGAATCAAGTTGCATTTTAGGAAATGTATCTAGTGCTACCGAGAGTGCTACCGGGGTTCAATTTAACTCAAACGTTAAATTATCAATCAAACGCACACCTTCGAGATAACCAGAAAATATGATTGCCACTTTTATAGGGTTTTTTATATTATTATCTGTCAAGTATTTTAAATCATTTATCTCAACCATTGATGGAAGTAAAATTAAACTGAGATATTCGCAGTTAATTCCCTGCTGATTTAAGTCAATTTTTGATTGTTGTAACTTAGCTAGAGTCGAATTTAAAGTTGTCAAGCCATTATTTTCGGATTTAACCACATTATCAACATCATTAGTTGAATTGACTTGATATTGATTTTTCCATTGCGATTTAAAATATTCTTTAAGAAAGGATAGAGTTTTGAATATTTGGGCTGCTTGAATGCGAGCATTTTCTGATAAACGAAGATTTCTAGAACTCATGGCCAAACCAGAAGTTTCTCTTTTGGTAGGAACATAATTCATTTGAATTTCAGGAAATTCGATTTGGATGAGTCGATGAATCACTAAACACTGCTGTAAATCTTTTTCACCAAAATAAACACTATTGGGCACGGTTATTTCAAATAGTCGTCTAACTACATCGACCACACCTGAAAAATGTCCAGGTCTAAATTCACCCTCCCAAATCCCATCAATTCCTTGTAAAATTGTTTGGTTCCTTACAGAAATTTCTTCTTGTCTAGTACTTTCAACTTGATTTAGTTTTTTGCCAAAAATTATCCCGTTATTTTCATCTGTGTGGTTGTATGACCCAACATTATCAGACACTGAGGGATAAATTTCATTAACGCTAGGCACAAAAACAGCATCTACACCATTTTCACTCAACAAACGAAGATCTTTTAAAATCGTTCTAGGATATTTTTTTAAATCCTCCGGGTTATTGAATTGTTTAGGATTAACAAATATGCTTACCACTACCACCTTTTTTTGAGATTTTGCAGTACGAACTAAATCTAAGTGTCCCTCGTGTAATGCTCCCATAGTAGGCACAAAACCGACGGTTTGCGGGTGTTCTTTGCAATAATTAGATATACCTGAGGCGGTGTAAAATACTCTCATTTCGTGTAAACACTTGCAAATAAAGGCACAAGGAGGGACTATTGTTTTGAAAAACCGATTTTTTTTCGTTAATTTTGTAAACTCTTTTCTAACAGAGTGCCTCTCAAAATATGGAATTAAGAAAAAAAAGAGTGCTGTTTGTGAGTTCGGAAATGTCTCCATTCCTAGAAACTTCACCCCTCGCAACCATTACACGCATGCTTCCCCAAGCGTTGCAAGAACAAGACAACGAAATCCGAATTTTAGTTCCCAGATTTGGTGTAATTAATGAACGTCGAAATCGTTTACATGAAGTAGTTCGCTTATCAGGAATTAATATTTCCATCGATGACAACGACAATCCACTTGTTATTAAAGTAGCTTCTGTTCCTAACACTAAAATGCAGGTATACTTCTTGGATAATGAAGATTTCTTTCATCGCAAGGCTGTATTCAATGACGAAAATGGTAAGTTTTTTGAAGACAACGACGAACGAACCATCTTTTTCTGTAAAGGCGTTATGGAAACTGTAAAAAAATTAGGTTGGGCACCAGATATCATTCACTGTCAAGGTTGGATGACTAGCCTAATACCCATGTATCTAAAAACAATCTACAAAGATGAACCTGTTTTTAGAACAACTAAAGTGGTTTATAGTGTTTATCACGAAAATTGCGACGATAGTTTAGGAAATGATTTTGCACGTAAAGCTTCATTGAACTCCATTGAAGATACGTGTTTAGAATGTTTCGACAACGCATCAGTCAACAACGTACATATCGGTGCAGTTAAACATGCCGATGGCATAATAACGGCATGTGAAGATGCACACAGAGCTGTTGAGTCTCATTTGGATGGCAAATTAGTTATGAAGCACACCGAGGAGAATACCGAAGAAAATTATGTTTCTTTCTACGAAAAATTGATGCAGTAATTCCATACTCGTGAAAATTCGTGTTCCTTTTTTAGTTTCGACATTTTGTGCTTCAATATTTCTGTTTTCTTGTGAAAAGAAAGAAGGAAATATCTCCATAGATGGACAAGGAAATGCCAATCAATTAAATCTTTTGGTTACCGATACGCTCACTTTTAAAGCGTTTACTATTGATGAGGATTCTATTTTAGGAACAGGGTTAAGCTATTCTCTTTTAGGGAAATTAAACGATGGCCTTTTAGGCGAAAGCACTGCAAGTATTTTTGCACAACTAAGCTTAATTGAACCGAAGTCAAACTTCCCCAACACAGAGGAACCCGATTCTGCGGTGTTATTTATTCCTGCGGTTAATGGATTGAATCATTACGGAAATAGGAATTATGAACATACTATCAGAATTGAAACATTAACCGAAGGATTTGAGTCAGGCAAATTGTATTATCAAAACAATTCACTGGCTACCGACAATTCTAAATCTACTGTTTACAATGGTCAGTTAATCAATGAATACAACGATAGCATACGTTTCAGAAAAGGCAAACTACGAGCATACAACGGTCTGAAAATCAAATTATCCCAAGAAATGGCAAAACAATTAATGAGTTTGCCAACAGAAGCATATGAGAACAATGATAATTTGGTAAAATATTTGAAAGGTATTGCTATTCAGCCTATTAGCGGAGGAATTCCTTCAAACGATGGTTCCATGTGCGTATTTGACTTGAACAATGTTATTTCTACAGCCTACAGAGCAAAAATTCTTTTATATTATCAAGATACTCAGACCTTTATATTTGGATTTTCAGGCAGTTCTAAAATACTCAACTTTGGTAAAACAGGACCATATTCTACTGAGGTTAATACTCAACTAAACAATCCTGGAATACACTATGATCAAACTTTTGCTCAGGCTCTTTCAGGAGTAAAAACTAAAATTGAAATACCCTATTTATCTAACTTAATCAATAATGGCAATGTAGCCATAAATAAAGCTACCATTGAATTCTTTATTAAGGACTACAGCGAAGGATTCTTTGCTCCACCAAGAATGAACTTATATCGACCCGTAAACCGTTTTTCAAATCGAAATTTCTTAATTCTAGACGCCTTAAATACGTCTACATACGGTGGAACTTACGATCCCATTAGAAAATCCTACAAGTTTACCATAACACGTCACATCCAGTCCATTCTCAATGAAAAATTCTTTGAAGATAATGATGTGAACCTGGGATTATATTTGGCTGTTCCGAGCGACCAACCCGTAATTGGAGCTCGATGTGTAATTGATCAAAGCAAAACTAAAATTCATATTACCTACAGCAAACCAAATTAAGGTTTTAAAGGTTATATGAAGACTACGTAATAGCAACCGCAAAGATGAACTCCCGCAAACCCTATCAGCTCGTTAGTCGTGAATGGAAAAATTCAGACACGGTTTTTGAAGTTAACGGCACAAAAATTGGACAAGATTTAGTCATGATTGCTGGACCATGTGCTGTTGAAAACCAGGAGCAAATTAGCACCATTACAGAGTATTTAGCAAAACTTAATGTTAAATTTATTCGTGGTGGCGCATACAAACCCAGAACCAGTCCTTACTCGTTTCAAGGTTTAAAAACTGAAGGTTTAAAACTCCTTCGAGATGCAGCCGATAAACATGGTTTAGGAGTTGTATCTGAAGTTATGAGCGAGGACAAGATTGCAGAACTAGAGGAATACACAGATATCTTACAGGTGGGAACTCGTAACATGCAAAATTATCCTCTACTGCGAGCTTTAGGAAAATCCAAGCATCCTGTATTACTTAAAAGAGGTATGAGTAGTACCATTGAGGAATGGTTACTAGCCGCTGAATATATTGTTAGTGGAGGTAATGAGCGTGTGATTCTATGTGAACGTGGCATTCGCACATTTGAGAACGCCACCCGAAACACTTTGGATATTGCGGCTATACCATTAGTAAAATCGTTGAGTCATTTACCCATCATACTTGACCCAAGTCAAGGTACAGGGATTCGCGACTTAGTAGCTCCAGTATCATACGCTGCAATAGCGGCTGGTGCTGATGGATTAATTATCGAAGTCCACAATCAACCCGCCGAGGCTCTTTCTGATGGGGACCAAAGTTTATATTTGGATCAATTTAAAGATATGTTGCCAACGTTACAGCAACATGCAGCTATTCGAAATAAACAATTTGATTTCCAATCAGAGCTGACTTACTCGATTTAATTTTTCAATTCTTTCGGGGCATATTCACTCGGTTAAAATAAGAATATATCGGCCATCCCATCGCTACAATTGCAATACCGGTTATTGCTACTTCAAATTGGCTTATCAGTATTCCTATTGCCACAAAACCAGCCAAAATTAGGTATAAAACCGTTGATATTGGATACAACCATACCTTATATGGCCGTTCAGCTAAAGGTTCATTTATTCTCAATTTTATTACTCCTGCAACAGTAATTATGTAAAATAGTAAAGAAGCAAATGTGCAATATGACAATAACAGCCCATAACTTCCACTTAGACAGAGAACACTAGCCCAAAATGCTTGCATCCATAGTGCATTCGCTGGGATATTCCTAGAATTTAGTAAAGATGCTTTCTTGAAAAAAAGACCTTTGTCTGCCATTGCCTGATACAATCTACTGCCTGCCAAAATCAGACCATTATTACAACCAAACGTACTGATCATGATTAATATGGCCATTAATACTTGAGGTAAAAAAACCCCACCCAGCATTTTCCCCATTGCGGCAACGCCCACCCTTCCTTCGGAAACAGTAGCAATCTCTTTCCAAGGCAATAATGAGAAATATGCTACATTAGCCAAACAATAAATTACGGTAACTACGAATGTTCCTATTAACAATGCTCTAGGAATGGTTTTTTCTGGTCTATCAATTTCGTGCGACATGAAGGTAATACCTTGCCAAGCATCTGAGGAAAATAAACTTCCCACCATGGCCGCTGCAAATCCCAATACTAGAACAGAACCCGAGATATTTTGCCAACTACTTGTAGAATCCGGGTTATCAGGCATGGTCAGTTGCTGCGCTGTAAACCCTTGTGAAATATTTTCAGACCAATAATTTTGTGCACTGTTTAAACTTCCCCCGAAACCGATATATAAACCACCAACAATCAAGGCCGCAAGAGCAATTATCTTGGCTAAGGTAAAGAGTCGCTGCACTATTTTTGATTCTTGAATACCACGACTGTTAATTTGAGTTAGAACTACGATACTGACAATTGCTACTACAGGCTTACCTATGGGATGCGGGAGCGACTGATAATAGATTCCTTTGCCTCCGGTTAATAATGTCTGCAAATAATCCAGTAAGAGCCAAAAATGGGTCGAAAATGCCATAGCAACTGCGGCTATTACACCTGTTTGAATTACAGAGAATACCGACCACCCATAAACAAAACCCATTCTCTTTCCATAGATTCGGGTTACGAAGTTGAATTGTCCACCTGCATTTGGCATCATAGATGACAATTCACCAAAATTTATTGCTGCTAAAAGAGTTATTATCCCAGCAAGAATCCA
>CAYPYX010000061.1:9314-13285 GCA_964415065.1 uncultured Rhizobium sp. | reverse complement strand
AGATTTCAATTTGTCCATCCAAATTATAACTTTGATTGTTGGCTAATTTTAATTTTACTAAAGTAGAATTGGCTTTTTCTTTAGATGATTTATAATCAAGATATTCAGATTCAGAAAAATGAAAATAAACAAACACCTCATCTACATTAGATAGAGTTGTCATTAGTGTCCCCTCTTCAATTAATGAACCTGGCTTGTAGGGAATTCTGTTAACCACACCCGAAAATGGTGCTTTAATTTCTGTAAAATCAAGATTAATTTTCGCCACTGAAATCGCGGCTTGGGCTTCTTCCTGTTTTGCTAAAATGGCCTCTTTTTTAGCCTGTAACATTTCAAGTTCAGAATTGGATACAATATTCTTCGCCACTAAAACTTGAGTATTTTTTAATTCTACTTCTACAGATTTCAACTCGGCAACTGTACTTTTAAATTGTGCTTTAGCTCGAAGTAAGTCTTCCCGATATTGATTATTGGATAACACAAAAAGAACTTGACCTTTTTGCACAAACTTTCCTTCATCAATTAATATATGTTCGATAAATCCTTTGACACGTGTTCTAATTTCTACATTTTGAACAGCATGAATTTCGGCGACATATTCCTCAGTGTAAGTAGTATCTATTATTCTCGGATAAATTACTGGATACACTTCGGCATCCAATTCATGATTTTTTTCTGTGGATTTACAGGCAGCAAATCCCAAAATAAAAATCCCTAACCAAAAGGAATTCTTAATAAGTTTCATTTTCTGTTGTTATTTATATCTGGTGAATTTTGGAAAATATTCGGTTTGGATGTATTCTATCATCCTGTGAATACTTAGTATTCTGAATGTTTAATACATTTAAGAAAGATTCTTTTTCTAGAAAAACTTCTATTTAATTTGAAGTTTAGTAATACGCGAGGTCGAAATGAATTTCAACCTCCCTATTTTTAATAGTAGGATACTTATGAAAAATGGAGTTGATTGAAAATCCAAACCCCTATTAATCAAGCTATTTAACACTTGTTAATAATACACAAGAAATATCTTGCAGATTCTTAAATTAATCTATCTTATTATGGCGATATCGGGCGGTGGTGAAATAATCTCACCAATCCAACTGGGTATTCTGTTCATAACCAAGGGAAACAATTCACTTATTCTGTTGTTAATCCAGGGTATAAATTGTTCAACAAATTGGGGATGTACGCTGTCTGAATCCGTATCATCCGAAATTTCTTCAATTGGAATGAACCCTTCTGCTTCCGAAGAATCACCTGGAAGTTCGACTGGATATTCAGATCGTGAACAATTATTCCAAAGACTATTTCCCCTTAACCCCAAGGTGGGTAGTAACAGAAGAAAAAGTAAAATAATTATTATAGATCGCATTACTGTTCAAAGTTAACAATGAATTCAGATTTTTGTTGAAAACAGCTACTTTATTTCTACATTTTACGGAAATATTTCTATCCATTTATGAATCAACAGAATCAAAATAAACAGCCCAAAATACCCCGTTCAAATTGTTAAAAATCTTCCAAAAAAACTTCATACTGAATTCAAATACCAGTAGATTCTACTATTTTAGTGGATCATTCAACAAATTCGTTTATGCGTTTTTTGATTTTAGAGGATCATCCCGCCATTCAACACGTATTGGAGCAAACAATATCCAAATTGTTTCCCAAATCTGAGTTGGAAATTCACAGTAATATTGAAAGCGCTTTGGATTCTTTCAAATCGAATGATTTTAGTTACGTTGTAACCGATATTCAAATTGGTGAGAAAAAAGATCTAGAGCTGGCTCAAAAATGTCAAGAAAAAAACACCCCATTTCTAGTTTACACTTCACACTTGAATCGAACGATTATTGAGATGTGTATTAACTTGGGCTGCAATTCCTACGTTTGTAAATCTTCCGCGGTAGAGGAGTTAAAAGAGGGATTAAAAGCCATGGTAAAAGGCTCAAAATTCAATTGTTCCCATACTAAACAATATATCCAAGATGCGAAATCGAGAAATGATTTTATCCCCGAAGTTCATTACACCGATGCTGAATATCCCATAATTATGGCTCAAATAAATGGTGAAACCACTATCGAATTATCCAAACGATTGAACAAATCCAAATCAACAATACGAAATCAGAGAATACATTTAATGCTTAAAAATGATTGCTCTATGGAAGAAATTGCACGACGTTTTCTGTACTGGAATACACAGGGCTAATGGGATTCAGCGTTTCTCCGATCGAATTCTACTTAATGAAACCTGAGTTATTCCTAAATACGACGCAATGTGTTTCAATGCAATTTGCGAAACTATATCGGTAGTATTGACCAATTCCTCATATCGTTCTCGAGCTGTTTTTAGTTGCAAACTCTCCATGCGACGAACATAATGAACAAAAGCATTTTGATATACTATACGAAATAGGCGTTCTATGTCGTGATACTTATCAAACATTTTTTCTAATTCAAACGCATCAATTGCGTATAATATGGTTTTACTTAACGATTCAATTCCTTTATGCGTAGGTTGACCGGTAAATAAACTTTCTGCACGGATAATAATATCCCCCGAAAAAGCAAAATACTCCGTAATATCATCACCATCTTGATAATAAAAAATGCGAGCAATACCTTCTTTTACAAAATAAACGGTTCTACATGTACTGCCCGTTTTTTGGATAATGTCTCCTTTTTGAAATTCAATTTCGCGCACGAGTGTTAACAATTCTTGTTGAGCATCTTTACTCAACAACTTTCTAGCATTTAATAAATCAAAAATGGTATCCATCATATTTTTCGCAATTTTGATGTATTTTCAACTACCTTTGGTTTTTACCCACATCCAATTAATTTCTTTAACCAATACTGTGTTTTTTTATGAACTTGAACCGTACTAACACAATAATAACTCTTTTCTACCGATTCTCAGCCTTAAGTTTTTGTCTATTTTTCATCATATCGATGAAAGCGCAAACCCAATATGAATTTTACGCTGAATCGTATTCTTCTCTCACATCTAAAAGCGGATATGAACCGTTTCCATCGTTTTTAACATCTTACCAATCCAAAAATGTTCACGACATTAATCTGATACTCCTGAAAATCAATCATGAGCAACCTTTATCCAAGGAACTTCCTGTTTCTTGGGGATTTAATACTGGCCTAATGTTTGGCACCTATGCCGACCAAAACTTAGCAGCCGAGAATGCCCGTTTCCAAAATTTTTATGAGCTCAATGCCTATGTAAAGTGGAACAATCAGTATAAATTCGAATACGGTATTTTACCGAGCCATATTGGATTTGAAGGCGCTATCGGCAAAGAATCTTGGGCGGCTACGCGATCCATCTTAGCTGATAATTCACCTTACTACGAATATGGTTACCGTCTTAGCTATACCTCAAAATCAGGAAATTTAAAAGCAAATTTAAACGCTATCAAAGGTTGGCAAAATATAAGTAATCCTATCCCAGGTCGATATGCCATTGGACATCAAATCACACTTTCTGAGAAAGACGAATACACCATAAATAGCAGTTCTTACTATGGTGTTTCGCCTACAGATCCCAAAAATCAACGATTCTTTCACAATTTCTATGCTCAATTTTATTTCGGAGATCGAATTGCATGGATTTTGGGTTTCGATAACGGTATTGAAATTCATCCAAATGGCCATCGTGACCAATACCACACACCTGTTGGAATTTTGAAATATTCCGTAACAGACGATATCAGCATTACCGGACGATACGAGTATTTCAATGACCCGCATTTGATCTTTAACTTAGCCGATTTATTTAATGTTCATGGATATTCAGTGAATGCAGATTTCGCCATTAACAAACAAATTCTATTGCGCCTTGAGAATCGTTGGTTTATAATCACTCAAAATAAAAATGGGGTAGAAACAGACTATCGCAGTCCATTCTACCCCAAGTTAATTTTATGTGCACAGATTAAATAAATCTGATTCTG
>CAYPYX010000061.1:0-9214 GCA_964415065.1 uncultured Rhizobium sp. | reverse complement strand
AAACGATCAGCGTTCATTACTTTTACCCAGGCAGCAACGAAATCATCTACAAATTTCTTTTTAGAATCGCTTAACGCGTACACCTCAGCTACTGCTCTTAATTCGGAATTGGAACCGAAGATCAAATCAGCACGAGTTGCTGTCCATTTCAAATTGCCAGTCATTCTGTCTCTACCTTCAAATACCAATTTGCTGTCGTCTACTGCTTTCCACTGTGTAGACATATCCAAAAGATTTACAAAATAATCGTTGGTTAAAGCACCGGGATTCGAGGTAAATACTCCCCAATTTGATCCGTTGTAATTGGTATTTAATACTCGCATTCCACCCACCAACACGGTCATTTCTGGAGCTGTCAATTTCAACAATTGGGCTTTATCAACCAACAATTCTTCAGTAGATAACGTGTATTGTGTTTTTTGGTAATTTCTAAATCCATCAGCCATGGGCTCCAATACTGCCATAGATTTCACATCGGTTTGATCTTGGCTAGCATCCATTCTACCGGGTGTAAATGGTACATTTACCGCATATCCTGCTTTTTTAGCTGCTTCTTCAATACCTACATTCCCACCAAGAACAATCAAATCCGCCATTGAAATTTTCATACCGCCTTTTGCCTTAGAATTGAAATTCTTTTGGATTTCCTCGTATTTCGACAAAACTTTATTCAATTGTTTTGGATTGTTCACTTCCCAATTTCTTTGAGGTTCCAAACGAATGCGTGAACCATTAGCACCACCTCTGTTATCCGATCCACGGAAGGTAGAAGCCGATGCCCATGCAGTTTGAACCATTTCAGAAACCGTCAATCCTGAATTTAAAATCTCTTTTTTCAATTGCGCGATTTCTTTGCTCGTAACCAACTTATGATCTACCGCAGGAATTGGATCTTGCCAAATGTAGTCTTCCTGGGGAATTTCAGGACCGATATAATTAGATCTGGGTCCCATATCTCTATGCGTTAACTTGAACCAAGCTTTTGCAAAAGCTACTTCAAATTCAGCCGGGTTCTCTAAAAATCTTCTTGAAATTTTTTCATAGGCAGGATCAAATCTCATAGACAAATCCGTAGTTAGCATGGTTGGAGCATGTTTCTTGGTAGAATCAAAGGCATCTGGAACCAATACTTTAGGATTTTTTGCCACCCATTGGTGAGCACCAGCTGGACTTTTAGTCAATTCCCATTCTTCACCAAATAAGGCTTTGAAATAACCATGACCCCATTTGGTAGGTGTAGAAGTCCAAGTCACTTCCAAGCCAGAAGTAATGGCATCTTTTCCTTTACCGCTCTTGTATGTGCTTGTCCAACCAAATCCTTGTTCTTCAATCGAAGCCGCCTCTGGTTCGGGACCTACGTGAGTAGCAGGACCTGCACCGTGGGTTTTTCCGAATGTATGACCACCTGCAATCAAAGCAACGGTTTCTTCATCGTTCATACCCATTCTTCCAAAGGTTTCGCGAATGTCTTTTGCAGCCAAAACAGGATCCGGATTACCGTTAGGCCCTTCTGGATTTACATAAATCAAACCCATTTGTACCGCAGCTAACGGATTTTCCAATTCACGATCACCGCTGTAACGTTTGTCATCCAAGAATTTAGATTCTGGACCCCAATAAACGCTGGATGCAGGTTCCCAAACATCCTCGCGTCCGCCGCTAAATCCTGCAGTTTTGAATCCCATGGATTCTAATGCAACGTTTCCAGCTAAAATCATCAAATCTGCCCAAGAAATCTTAGAACCGTATTTTTGTTTTACGGGCCATAAAAGGCGACGTGCTTTATCTAAGTTTCCGTTATCTGGCCAAGAATTGATTGGCGCAAAACGCTGCTGTCCCTCACGAGATCCACCTCTTCCATCGCCTGTGCGATAAGTTCCAGCACTGTGCCAAGACATACGAATGAACAACGGGCCATAATTTCCAAAATCTGCTGGCCACCAATCTTGTGATTGTGTTAACACTTGCTGGATATCCTTTTTTAACGCATTATAGTCTAAAGAGCTGAACTCTTTACGGTAGTTAAAGTTAGGTCCCATGGGATTCGACAAATCCGAATTTTGACGCAATACCGTCAAATCCAGTTGATTAGGCCACCAATCGCGGTTAGTTTGCCCGTTGCGAACTGAGCGGTTATTACGTAATGAAGCGGTAGTATTTTCACCATTTTCAGGAGTGTAATCAGCCGCTTTGTAATCCGCAGGATTAGAGTTTGGTCCAGATCCGTGAGGATTTACACCCGCTGAATGTGGATTCACACCACCCTTTGATTCTCCGTGAGGATTTTTACCGGAACCAGATGCTCCAAAGTGGAATGGACATCCACCTTTGCTCTGCATGGTTTCTGGAGTTTGTGCACCTAGCTCCAACGAAGCTATTAACGATGCCAACAATAATACTCTTTTCATGGTAGTTATATTTAATAATTGGTTTTCTTAATCAGTCCTACAAAATTATCTGGATACTTATATTTATAAAAACTATAATTTCAATACATATATTGACGTTTTCGATATTTAAATTTTATTGTGTATTTTTGTTTTCGGGGGATGGATTGTCGCTGCAGACGGAAACCAATACTGACTATTTTTACCGCATTTTATGGTCGAAATACAAATAGCAACATGGTCTTCGATACAACTGAGAAGAAATGTCATCACCCAAAAATAAATCTAACCTTAAATGAACATTCAGCAATTCGAATATGTTTTGGCCCTAGCCGAAAGTCGTCATTTTGAAACCGCAGCCGAGCGTTGTCATATTACTCAATCTACTTTAAGTACAATGATTTTAAAGCTAGAGGAAGAGTTGGGAATTTTGATATTTGACCGAAAGAAAAAACCGTTAGAAATTACTCCAGAAGGAAGTCAACTCATTGCCCAATTTCAAATTATAACGAAAGAAATAAACAATTTAACCGAAATAGTTAAAGAAATCAAGGGAGAAATCAAGGGAGAAATAAGTATTTCTGTTATTCCTACCATAGCACCGTATTTAATTCCACAATTTGTTACCCAATTTGCGCAGAAATTTCCTCAATTAAAAATTCATGTTCGGGAAGAACAAACTGCTGAAATTATTCAACATTTAAAACAACGAACTTTAGATATCGGAATCGTTTCTGTTCCAATTAACGACAAAGAGCTTATCGAACACCATTTGTATAATGAACCCTTTGTGTATTTCGACATGTTTTCGAATCCAAGTGCAGAAGTAGATTCTCGTAACCTGTCCGCCCATCCCCCGAAACCCAAAGAAAGTAAAGATTCAGCCGCAATCCAAGATCAATTCGGTGCTCCCCCCAATTTGGGAACTCCAAAGTCAGACTCCAAAGAAATTACCACAATTGCCACAACTTCAACATCCAATCATAAAGTAGCGCCTCCTGAACCTCTTCAATTAATACCTAAAATAAGCGCTAAAGATGTGGATTTAAATCGGTTATGTTTACTGGAAGAGGGTCACTGCATGCGTGCACAAGTATTAGAATTGTGCGATTTTCATGAGAAATCTTGGAATAAAAATTACAATTTTAAATACAATGCGGGTTCGATTGACAGTCTGTTGCGATTTGTAAAAAAAAATCAGGCCTCAACACTACTTCCCTATTTAGCAGCATCTGGGTTAAACGCTGAAGACAAGGCCAAGCTTTCAGGATTCCAAGACCCAGTACCTTACCGGTCGGTAGGCTTATTGACCCACCGCTATTTTGTAAAGCATGGAATTCTAGAAAAACTCAAACAAGAAATAAAGATTGCCATTAAAAATGAATTGCCAGACTTCCTAGTAAAAGACAAACCATTGATGCCGATTAATTAATTAGAGTATTTTCTTTCTTTTGAACCACCAAAAAATCCATACAACAGTAACCAACATAAGAAGCCACACACCCAAGTAACCGTACTTCCAATCTAATTCTGGCATGTTTCTAAAGTTCATTCCATAAACGCCCACTACAAATGTCAGCGGAAGAAAAAACATAGAAATAACGGTTAACAATCGCATTACATCGTTATTTTTCTTACCATTGAGGCTAATGAAAGTGTTCATCAAACTCAGCGTATTTTCCAAAACATCTTCGAAGTCTAAAATGATCCTAGAAAGTCGATCTTTGATATCATTTGCTTGAGAAATGGGGGGCAATTCGCGAACTAATTCCTCAAATACTTCACTGTTTAATTGGAGCAATCGTTTGATTTTTCGCGATTGCAACTTCGTGTAATAGAGTCGTTGGAGTGGAATACGATCTTGATTTCGGAGTAAAATATTCTCTTCCAGTGAATCAATTCTATTGGAAAGTTGTTCCAGCGGTTGTTCAAAAGTGGAAACAGCATGAGAAAAAATATACCAAACTGCGTGGTAAACGGTTTCAAATTGTGCAGACTCCTTTATGTGTAAAAAGTTGAAATCTACTCGATGAAAACTCACCAATTGATTTTCAGAAATGAGTAACGATATTTTTCCTGTTATAGAGGGAATATCGCTTGTATTTTGCAAAGATTCGCCCGAATACGCTCTTAAAATTAGAAAATCAAAATCGGAATGCTTTTCAAATTTAGGATTATGACCATGTTGGGTTATATCCTCTAACAAGAAGGAGTTTAGAGGATAATCCTGAGTAAAATCAGCAATTTCATCATTATTGGGATTGGAGTAATCAATCCATGTAAAGTTTTCAAAATTTCGGATAGTTTTCACGGGTCGTACGAATTTAATCACTTAAAAAAGCAATTCCACCGATTTTACACAAAAAGTATGTAAATTGAAGTACATTTACTACAATTTACAAAATTCCAAGGCTTAAAATCCAACCCATGCAACCACTAAAAACCTTCCTTCTATTCGTATTTTTCAGTGCTTCCGTAAATGGAATGTTGGCCCAGAGTAACTCAGCTGGAATTGTTTCCAGCAACCAACCTCGTATTAAATTGGGGAATTTCACATTTGAACAATCGGAAAACAGTTATCACATATCAAGAACTCATCGATACGATTCAGCAAAATTCGCTGATCCCGACAATTACTTTTCCATGTTCGATACCATGCCATGTACACTCATTTTCGAACACCTAAACTGCATCGGATTTGATCATAATGGCACAAACGACACACATGTTGTAAATAAAACCCAGGAACTCTTAGCTCCTACCTTTCATTTAAATCAATACGAGACCGTCTTTTCTCGAGATTTCGAGGGATTAGCTCAATGGTTGGATACTATTGCTTTAGAATCAATGGTCAACATAGAAAGTTATTTAACTCCTGGCCCTATCCTAGGAAACTACATTTGGCTCAATTACAGCTACAGTGAATATTGGGGAGGTGCAGCTCATCCGAATTCGTATGCAGCTCAAATTATCCTGAACAATACCACCGGTGAATCCGTAAAT
Source organism: uncultured Rhizobium sp. (assembly GCA_964415065.1). GTDB lineage: Bacteria > Bacteroidota > Bacteroidia > NS11-12g > UBA955 > VMCP01. The sequence continues at coordinate 3,824 of CAYPYX010000061.1, read as the reverse complement.
TATCATCATTTTTTTAAATCCACTTCCGATCAATCCATGATAAAATTATTGTCCAAGAATTTTAAAAAATACTACAAGGAATCCCCTTGGACCGTTTCCGAAAACGACTTACTTACCAACAACTTAACCTTTGGCAATAACGGCGTTACATTCTTGTACTCTCCATATGAAATCGGACCTTACGCTATGGGATATGTGGAAATATTCATTCCGTACAAACAATTATTGAAGCATTTAAGCTCCGAAGGAATTGAAACCATGAATATAGCTTTGACATTATAAATCATGATTCATGCTGTAAAAAAACAGCATCCCAACTAAAACACATCCAGTTGAACTAAATAGAATTCTCATGTTTGCAAATAACAAAACCCTGATTGTTACTGGCGGAGGCAGCGGAATAGGCCGCGAATTAGTAAAACAACTTTTAGAAAAAGGCGCGCGAGTTGCAGCAATTGATATAAACAATTCCGCCTTGGTGGAAACCAAAAAATTGTGTGGTGAATGGTCGAAAAACTTATCCCTTCATACGCTAAATATTGCGGATCGAGTACATGTGGAACAATTACCGGATGCTATTTTGAAAATTCACGGTTCCATAGATGGGCTCATCAATAATGCAGGAATTATTCAACCTTTTATCAAAGTAAATGAACTATCCTACGAAGCCATCGATCGGGTATTAAATGTAAATTTACTTGGGGTTATTTATATGACCAAAACGTTTTTGCCGTATTTACTAAAACAGCAAGAAGCTCACATTGTTAATATTTCTTCTATGGGTGGTTTCCTGCCTGTGCCTGGACAAACCGTGTATGGAGCAAGTAAAGCTGCGGTTAAATTATTTACCGAGGGTCTACATTCCGAATTGCGTGGTACCTCCGTCGCGGTTACCGTAATATTTCCCGGCGCCATAGCCACCAACATCACCGAAAATTCTGGGATAAGGATGGATACTTCCAAAATTGACTCCTCCAAAACTCAATATAAAATGCTCACGGCTGAACATGCCGCCCGTCAAATTATTTCAGCGATGGAACAAAATGCATTTCGCGCTTGTATCGGAAGTGATTCGAAGTTTATGGACTTCATTTATCGATTACACCCCAAATTTGCTGCGAGTTTTATTGCTAAAAAAATGGGTGACCTATTGAATTAGTTGGTTTCTAAGGAATCTGATCGATAAAAACTTCACAAAAAATTCCTCTTGTTGCAATCCTTTGGTTGCACCTTATTTACTGTAAACGAGCAATTTTCGACTTATTACCCACCACCCAAACAACATCATCGCATTGGAATTCTGTGTCGGAAGCTGGGTTTAGTATGCGCTCATTACCTCGTTCAATTCCTACCACCAAGCCATCTGTTCGTTCGCGAATTTTTGAATCTCGAATGGTTTGCCCTCTCAACTCATTTTTGGGATTAACAATAAACTTCTGTAAATCAATTTCTTCCTTTTCGGGGGAAGTTCTTTCGGTTTTCTCATTGAGTAATTCTGAAGCTTGATGTGTGCTTCTTAGGTTTTCTATAAACTGTATTAATTGATTATCCGTACCAATTACACCCAACAAATCATAGGGATAAATTACTTCGTCTTTTTGCGGAGGAAATATCAACCTATTGCCTCGTTCAATATAAGCAACATTTACTCCGTACACTTCCCTCCAAGCAAGTGTTTCCAAGGATTTACCCAAACAAGGAGAATTTGCAGGTACTGAATACGTAGATAGATGTCCATCCCAAGGAGAAAGATGAGAACGTTTCTTGAGCTGCTCTAATTTTTCCTTTTCATTTAAATTTTCAAGAAAATGAGTTTCGAGTTTACCGTAAAAATCTTGCAGTCGATTTCTAAAAATGAATATCATGGTAAGTGCAACAGCCATGGTGATGATTAACGACCACAAATTATAATACACAAAACTGAGGTAGAAAAATATCAATATTACAGCTACTACAACTCGTGTTAATTCCAACATAAATAAAGGTCCGCGACTGTATTCTACATTCATCCATAGCGCAGCACCCGAGTAGTTTTTTAGCTTTTTTGATACCAAGGCCCATAAAAATGGCATCATTAAAACAAATCCTAAAAAGGCTAAAATTTGACCGACTATTTCTATATTTACCCAGTTAGATTGGTCGGAATTACTTCCCCCGAAACCAGTGAAATCCAAAATAAATTTAGGCACCATGGGTATAATAATGAAATACATTAACAACATGATTGCCACAATAATAGCTGTATTGATTGCAATAACTTGAGTATAAAAACCTACCACCTTTTTCCACTTACTCTCTGCTCCGATATGCTGTGAACCAGAAGCGTAGTTATCCAGTCTGCTTTTCCATGACGCAGGCAACCAATGGTTTAATTGTTTTAACATTGGCCCTGGCGTTTTCATCATATAAGGCGTCAAAAAAGTAGTGATTACCGATACTCCAACGGCTATGGGATACAGTTGAGGACTAATTACATTGAGGGTTAGTCCTAATGTTGCAATGATGAAAGAAAACTCGCCAATTTGCGCCATGGATGTACCTGCTTCTAGAGATTGCTGTAAGGGTTTCCCTGAAATCAATGCCCCGATGGAGATAAATAGAGTTTTACCAAACACAACTGCCATTGTTAATATCAGAACTTCAAAACCATAATCTACTAATACTTTAGGCTCAATCAACATTCCAACAGACACGAAAAATATAGCACCAAATAGATTCTTAACGGGTTGAATAATGTGTTCAATTTTTTCAGCGAACACGGTTTCAGCTAACAAAGATCCCATAGCAAATGCGCCTAATGCTGGAGAAAATCCCAAAGAAGAAGCAGCCACCACCATAGTAAAACACAAGGCAATGGAAACTACCATTAAAGTTTCGGAATTCATGTGTTTATTTGTCCGCTTAAAAACCGTAGGTAGGATAAAAATTCCAGTCAAGAACCAAGCCAGAAGAAAAAACACCAATTTGGATAAAGAAACTATCAATTCCCAACCTTCAATGTGCTTTGAAACTGCCATGGTACTTAACATTACCATAAGTAAAACAGCAAAAAGATCCTCAATTATAAGAACCCCTAAAACGAGTTTCGTGAAAGCTTTGGTTTTTAATCCTAGTTCATCAAATGCTCTAAAAATGATAGTGGTAGATGAAATTGCAATGATTCCGCCCAAAAACAGGGCATCCATTTGCGACCATCCCAAAAGCTTTCCAAGCCCAATACCGAGAACCATCATGGCCAATAATTCAATAATTCCGGTAATAGCAGGTGCCGGGCCTAACGCTAGTACTTTTTTAAAACTAAACTCCAATCCCAAAGAAAACAATAAAAAAATGACACCGAGTTCTCCCCAGATTTTAATATTACTGATGTCTACCACACTGGGGAAAAACTGCAAATTAGGACCTACTAATAATCCTGAGAGGATGTATCCCAAAACCACAGGTTGTTTTATTTTTTTAAAAAACAGAGTAACCACTGCGGCTATGCCTAAAATCAACGTTAAATCAGATATAAGAACTGGAATATGCATATAAAATGGAAATGGATTTCTTTAATCCGAAAATACATAATTTTGGTCTTATATCATTGCAATTTCACCACGAAAACCTAATAATTACCGTAATATCGCAGTGTGAAGAGAATCAAATCAAGTATTATTGGTGTATTATGTATTTCATTTTCGCTGTTTGCATCCAAATCGGCAATAGCTGTTAATATGGGTGATTTCAAATCCATACTTGCAGTTACCACCATGCGGAATTCTGAATATTTGATCCAATCCAACACTAAGCAAATTCACATAAACCAAACAAATACTGCTACT
>CAYPYX010000060.1:1279-14046 GCA_964415065.1 uncultured Rhizobium sp. | reverse complement strand
GAAGACCTTCCAGAAGAGGAAGTAGTGAATGTCCAACGTTTTAATCTTTTTTTGACATTGAACTTTTGAGTTCAGAATAAATTTACTGTCAAGAAGGCAATAAAACTCAGATTAATTTACCAATATATCCAGTTTAGGTGTCAAAACTACACCGCTGTTTATCATTTCTATGAAACGGCGCATCAATTACCCCGAAAGGAACGTTTATTCCAGCGGAAAAACTAACCCAATGTCTTTACTATTTTTCCTGGAACGCCCATAACAACAGAATTTGGTGGAACGTCTTGAACCACCACACTGCCTGCACCAATAATTGAATTCTTACCTATAGTGAGTCCATCAATTACAGTGGCGCTAGCACCAATGGTTACATGGTCTTCAATGTTAATGCCTCCACAAATCGTGGAATTTGGGTTAATTGTACAAAAATCTCCGATTCGTGTATGATGACCAATACTGGAGTTGCGATTAATACTGCAAAAATTGCCAATATTTGAATGTCCAGCCATCACAACACCCGTATTGATCATGTTTCCTATTCCCAATCGAGTAGAAGCTGAAATTTCTAAATTTTTATGAAGGATGTTTGGCGATTGTGAGAGTAATTCATAAAATTGAGAGTGCATTTCTCTCTTAGAATTGGACCTATATACACCCATAAAAGGAAGAAATGTGTATTCTTTGATGAATAAATCAATTTCGGATTTTTCACCTATATCCTTTCGGATAACTTCAATGTGTGGGTGCCAAACGTCTTCGGTAGTAACTATTTCTTTGAGTTCGTTGTTTATCACCCATAATTTTTGATGGTACCCTTGGCTATGCAGATTATCCAAAATCATGGAGATCATGTTTGGGCTGTAGCCAATTAGGAGAATTTGAGAATCGCCAAAAATCATCAGTTATTCTTAAAGTAAGCCTGTCGAAACTGAGATGGAGTAAACAACTGTTTATTGTTAATTTCCATGATTAAGTGAATTCTTTTGAGTAAATCCATGTTTGATGCAAGTTTTGTACGTTTATCATCGAACCATATATTATCCTCTAATCCAATTCGAATACCGAAATTATTGAGAATGGCGGTTTGGTTTGTTTTGAATTGATTAATTCCCAAACCGGCAAGTGAAATATATGTTTTTTCATCTTGCTTTATTTGATTGATAGCCGCTGACAAAGTACTTAAATCCGCTTGCATACCTGCAATATTTCCAAATAACAGATTCCAGTATTTTAAACCTTGAATAACACCTTTTTCAATTAAATAGTTGCCGTAGTTGATCATTCCTAAGTCGAAACATTCCAATTCAGGAACAACATTGTATTGATTCATTTTATCTAGCAATTGTCTGATTATATCGGGACTATTGATAGAGGCACTGTGCATGAAATTCAAAGATGAAAGAGTGAGTGAACACATATCTGGTTGCAATTCAATCACTTCGCTTCGAGACTGAAAATCCTGAACCAGTCTACCGCTTGAACTTGCACAAATAATTAAATCTGGACAATGTTTGCGAATGCCTTCAAATATTGGTTGATTTACGGATTTTAAATGAGTAGGTACACCGTGTTCATCGCGAGCATGAAGATGCGCAATTGTGATGCCTATTTCGTAAGCTTGGTGTACTTCTTCTATAATCTCGGAAACGGATATAGGAACATGTGGAGTCATGTTTTTGGTTGGAACCATTCCCGTAGGACAAAAATTTATAGCAGTGTGTGAAGAATTGATCATAAGTAAAAAAGTTATTTTTGAAAATGAAAAGTACTGATGGGCGTTCCAATTGAAATGTCCATTAGCGCAGTAGATCCTAATAAGGTTTCAAAATATTTTGGCTCTAGATCGCCGGCGGCTCTGAGAGTTTTTATATTTTGAGAACTGAATTTTTCTCCAGCTGCAATATTTCTTACTGCAAAAATATGCTTTCTGCGTTTTACATCCCCGGAACTAACTGAAAAAAATGACTCACCCATGGATTTTTCTGCATCTCGAATATTGTTAACCATGATTTTAAAGTCTTCCGGTAGCGTAGAAAACTGTTTATCAACGCTATCTATGTCGGTATTAAGAATAATATGCCGTTCGATAACTTTAGCTCCCATTCCAACTGCAATTGCTGGTATAATCAATGATTTACTATGATCAGATAATCCCACCTCGGTGTTGAATTTTTCTTTAAGAAATGGAATTCCTAACAAATTCATTTTCTCAATGGGTGCTGGATATTCTGAAGTACATTTAAGCAAGCAAATTTCTGAATTACTTGTTTCGCGAATGGTGCTTACACATAATTCTATATCTGATATGTTAGATAATCCGGTTGATATGATGATAGGTTTACCTGTTTTAGCCACCTTTTTGATTAACGGAATATCTGTGATTTCAAATGAAGAAATTTTATATTTAGGAACATTTAATTCTTCTAGAAAATCAACTCCTTCTAAATCAAATGCTGTTGAGAAAAAGTCAATATTCAGTCTTTTGGCTTCCTCTTGAATGGGTTTATGCCACTCATACGGCATTGAAGCTTTTGAGTAAAGATCCCAAGAAGTAAAACCTTTCCAGGCTCCGTATTCTCTTGGACCAAAACCTGGATATTGTGGGGGCAATGTAAGGCTGCCTGTGTGGAATGTTTGAACCTTTATTGCATTTGCACCCGATTCTGCCGCGGCACGAACAGTTTGAATGGCAATGTCTAAGTTTTGTCCGTGATTTGCCGACAATTCAGCAATTACATATACAGATGAAGCAAAAGTAGTTGGATTTAGCATTAATGAAGTTTGACGTTAATCGAGGTAGTACTTTTTTAAATGTTTTTGGATGGACTGCCAAATTAATGGTATTCCATAGTTCATTGAACGAGAATTATCTGAGGAATCCCTTTGAATAGTAATAGTGTTAAATTGAGATTTTTCCCGTGATGGATTTAAGTCAGATTCTGAAACACTATTTTTTATATTACTAAGAAAGTTCAGCAATTGTGCTGAATGTTCAGATGAAAATTGCTCGTGAGACTCCAATAGCAATTTATGGTCTGTCATTTTAACTAACCATCTAGCCGAAATAGATTCATCTGAAGAACCTGGGATTAATAGACAGCGTATGTTCAGTGAGTTTAATTCCCAAAAAGTTCCTCCTGATGCTGTAATCGCAGCCGTCATTTTGGGATATAATTTTATTAAGTCATGCGGCAGTACATTTCCATAGAAATTAAAAACTTCGGTTGCAGACTTTGAAACAGGCTGGTCGTGTGAATTTAAATAGAAGGAACGATTATTGATAGTTTCTAAGTTGTCAGGCAATGAGGGTAATGTGAAATGGTAGAATTTGCCATCATTAATTTTTGAAGACTCCTGTTTATTTGGCAAAATAATATGAAATGAAAATATGCGGTTATCCGAAATGGATTTTAGCGTTTGAATAATGGAAGGAATTCGATTTTGTGGATCCGTATTACCTGCAATAATTAGAATATTTATTTTATCAGATTTATCATCATTCGTATTTTCAAGTTCCCACAAATCCATGATTCCTTTAGAAAAAATTCTAAACTCAGGTCCAAGTAAGTAGAGTGTATTGCTTGAAGATTTTTTAAATGAATTTTGATCCTTGAAATAATTAGGATTTATATGAGCGGAAAAAGATAAATCACTAATATTATTTGTTTTATTGTAAAGACCAATTGTGTAAAACCAAGTTTTTAACTGGTTGATAGCCAATTTGTTGTTTTTATTAAATTGGTGATTGATATCAATAATTAAGAAAGGTTGAACCTCTTTTTGGGGAGATGTTTTTAAGGTTGTTGAAAATAAATATTCGTATGCTATTTCGAAATTCGTGAAGTGAGAAAAATATGTATTTTCTTTTTTATTTAATTCTGAAAAAAGGGGTTGATAATCTCCAAAGGAAATAATGTAAATACTTTTAATGGAAACTGATTCTAATGTTTGATTGATAAAGTTTGCTACCCGATACCAATGCCCCAGTCCTGACTGATAATTAGTTTCAACTAAACAAAATAATAATATTTCGGATTTCATGAAAAGTTGGAAAGTTAGAGCAAATAATAAAGATTGATTTCATTCTATTAGTAGCCAAAAATACATGCGTACTATTCTGCAAATATCATATTTTGCGCCATCAAAGTATTGCATTAACATTGATTTTCTAATATTATTACAATTTATTACAAGACTAATTCTTAAATGAGTAATTTTGAAACCCATATGTATCGTTTTTTACTCTTTTCATACCTTGTATTTTTTAGTAAAGTGGGTGCGTCCCAAGTTGTTTTGCAAAATTTGCGATCTTCTAAACCCGATATTGTAGTTTTCAAGGTTGAGCTAAAAGATTATCAACGATCATTAAATGCTACTCGAAAAGCAGCCAGTTCAAGTGAGTTGATAGAGCAAAAATCTTTGGATGATTATTGTCAGGAGCGTTGCCTTAGAATGATCGATTTATTATCAGAAAACACAGAGAAAACACATGAGAATTTTCCAAGAATCTTTACCACAGAAGGACATAATGGAGCCAAGATTTCAGAAAACACTGTTTATCTACGCGAAAGCTTACCCGAACTTAAGCCAGAACAATTGAAGTCATTGAATTCTCAATCTGCTTTGAAATGGGTTCAAACTGGTGTTACAGAACGCTATATACTTTGCGATAAACTCAATCAAAAATACAATCAATCGCCAGGTCATTTAAAAAATCGAACCCAACCTGTGGCAACACAATTTGGTGAATGCACAGTTGCTGTTTTTTATTCTGTAAAAAATCCCAAATATGTTTCGGGAAATGGGCAGCCTGAAGTGATGGTTTACAAATTGATATTGAATTATGAATCTTTTCAATAAATAGATGTACTAAATAGTTGGGTTTGGGATTTTTCCGTAAAAAATAAATTCAAATTTGCATAATTCCTTTTTTTTTAGCGTGTTGACATACTTAGCTTCGCATGAAGTTGTTTTCAGAAATGTCAATTACATCATCATTCAATCAAAAGAGTAATCCAAATAGTTGGCCGTTTTATCGTCGTTTCTGGCAGTATTTAAACGAGAGATTCCCGCTTCATTCCCATGGATTATTGATCGCGTCGTTCAGTTTTAGTGCTATTGGTTATAGTCGATTGTGCCAGAATTTGGAGGGATTTATTTCTTGGGATAAATATGCAGTGGCGGTATTTAATACGGTGACATTGTTTTTTCTATTGCGCGTATTTGATGAACATAAAGATGCCGAAGATGATGCAAAGTATCGAACTGAACTACCCGTACCTCGAGGATTAATCAGTTTGTTGGAATTGAGAAAAGTAGCGTGGATTGTATTTGTTTTTCAAGTGATTTTAACCGCAGTTACATTCCCAACAATGCTGATTTTGTATGCAATAGTAATTTTTTATCTGTTGCTAATGGGTAAAGAATTTTTTATAAAAAATTGGTTAAAAAAGCATCCCTTTTGGTATGTGACTTCTCATATGTTGATTATTCCTCTTGTAGATGTTTATGCAAGTGGATTTGACTGGAATTTATCGAATGCCCAAGCCCCGTTTGGTTTGGTGTACTTTTTTGGGGTTTCATTTTTGAATGGTGTTGTTTTGGAGGTGGGACGAAAGATTAGGAATCCTTCTGACGAAAAACCGGGTGTTGAAACATATTCTGCCATGCTTGGTCAAACCAAAGCCCTAATTTTATGGGTAGGGGTGCTTTTTTTAACTTTAGTATTTGCTTTGTTGGCGGCTGATTTTGCTCATTTCTCAGTCAATATTCAATACTGTTTGGTTGGGTATTTCACATTAACACTTTTCGCAGCACTATTGCATTTTAAAAATCCATCCTCCAAAACAGCTAAAGGAATTGAAATAGCGAGTGGAATTTGGACAATACTCATGTATCTTACTCTGGGAGGCATTGCAACCGTAATGCAGTGGTTTGTCTAGTATAATGTTTGTTATCGAATAAAGTATCCCCAAAATGGAGAAGTTAAAGTCAGACGAATGTTCAATATTTTCAAGTAATGATATTGAACCAGAATTCAAAAGTGTTAAATTTTTAGGCGGTAAGGGATTGAATTTGGTGAATTTGAGTTCTCATGGATTCAATGTACCTCCGTTTGTCATATTAAACGCGAATGACCTACATCGTCATTTTCAAAAGGAATCCGAAATAGATTCTGTATGGATAGAGAAAATCAAGTTCATTTTAGGTGATTACCGTTGGTTTTCTGTACGATCTTCAGCCATTCAAGAAGATAGTATACAATATAGTTTTGCTGGACAATTTAAAACAGAATTGTATGTGGGTTGGAATGATTTGTCTTACGCAATTCAACTTGTTTGGGATTCAATAAAATCACCCACTGTATTAACTTATTGCGAAGAACATAATTTAGAAGCGCCGGATCGTATGGCCATCATCATACAAGTAATGGTGAATTCGGAAATTTCTGGAGTTGCATTTGGGGTTAATCCTGTAAATGGCAGGAGAGATGAAATGATTATTTCTTCCGTTTATGGTTTAGGTGAAGGGATAGTAAGTGGAGAACTAAATGCGGATACATTTACAGTAACAGAAACTAGTAAAATCATCAGTGCTCAAACATCCCCTAAAAAGAAAAAACTTGTTCAGTTGCAGCAGGGTACTTTAGATCCTGCTTATGAAAATCAGACTACAACAGTTTGGGTAGATGTAGATCCGTCGATCCAAGAATCTCCATCGCTTTCTTCTGTGCAAATTGAAGAAATATCGGGTATTTTAAACAAACTAAAACGGATATATAAACGTCCTCAGGACATTGAATTTGCACTAGAAAAGGATCAGTTGTTTCTTTTACAAACTCGTCCAGTGACTACGTTAGGACAAATTGCGGATCCCACCGGTGAAATGATTTTATGGGATAATAGTAATATCATCGAATCGTATCCAGGAGTCACAACACCATTAACATTCAGTTTTATAATAAAGATGTATGAATCTGTTTACGTTCAATTATGTCGATTATTGGGTGTTAGTGAAGGCGATTTAACCCAAAATAAAACCATTTTTGAGAATATGTTGGGATTAATTCAAGGTCGGGTTTATTACAATTTACTATCGTGGTATAAGGCACTTGCATTGCTTCCCGGATTCCATTTGAATGCGGAATTCATGGAGAAAATGATGGGAGTGAAGGAGCGATTTGAATTGAAAAATTTGCCAAAAAGAACCAAGTGGAATGAGCGCTTTCGAGTATTAATTATGCTCCGTTCTATGTGGAAAAACTTACGTGGATTACCACAAATGCGAATTAACTTTCAACGTGATTTTCAAGAGGTTTTAAATGAATACAACGCAATTGATTTAAAATCTAAATCGGCACATGAGTTAATGGAACTGTACCTCAATTTCGAACAAACATTGCTAAAAAAATGGAAAGCTCCTTTAGTTAACGACTTTTATGCAATGATTTACTTTGGAGTATTACAAAAATTGGTTGAAAAATATGAACTACCTCAAGGCATTCATAACGATTTATTGAGTGGCGCTGATGATATTATTTCTACTCAACCTATAAAACGAATGGAAAAAATGCGGGATTGGGTTTGGGAGCGACAAGATTTAACCCATCAGTTTAAACTGTTATCGGTAGCGGAGTTGATGCAGTATATTGAAAAATCGGTTCCCGATTTACAGTCGCAGTTTATGAATTATATTCAAGATTTTGGGGACCGTTGTGTTGGTGAACTTAAGTTAGAAACCATTACTTATCGACAAGATCCTGAAATGCTTATGCAGTTGCTTAAGATGTATGTTTGTAGTGAAAGGTTAGATCATAAATCGTTGAAATTGAGAGAAATAGCAGAAAATCTGGTGGATGAAAAGTTAAGAAAACATCCTGTAAAAAGAAAGATCTTTCAGTTTGTTCTGAAAAAGACGCGAATTTTGGTCAGTGCACGTGAGAATTTGAGATTTGAGCGGACACGAGGATTCGGAAAAGTTCGTGAAATATTTTTGGCTATAGGGGATGTGTTTTATTCCGAAGGAATCATTGAAAATCCGAGAGATATTTTCTACCTGACACAAAATGAGATATTTGACTTTATCAAAGGTACAGCAGTTACTCCCGAGCTGGCAGATTTAATTCAATTCAGAAAATCAAAATATTTATCCTACGAAAATCAAACTACAGCTGAGAGAATTCGGACGTTTGGAATGGTTTATCACGCAAATATTTTTAATGCGGTGTTGAATTCTGGGGTATTATCTGGCGATTTACAAGGAATTGGATGTTGCCCTGGATGGGTGAAAGCCCAAGTCCAAGTAGTTCATCATCCAAGCGAGATTACAGAATTGAAGGGAGATATTTTAGTTACAGCTTCCACTGATCCGGGTTGGGTAACCTTGTTCCCCAGTGCAGGTGGAATATTGGTGGAACGTGGTTCGCTATTGTCGCACAGTGCAATTGTATCAAGAGAATTGGGTAAACCGTGTATAGTTGGAATCACAGGATTGTTAAGTCGACTGAAAACTGGAGATTGGGTTGAAATGGATGGAAGTACAGGATGCGTAAAAATCATCCGTGAACCGGCAAATTAAATTTTGTATGGTGATCAAATTGAATTTACTCATGGTATTCGAATTTATGTTGTTTTCGAATCAAATTATCATCCCTCGAAAAGAAAAAAGGTGTCAAAAAAATAAGAACATTAAGTTCCATGAAGGCAGATTTTAATTTTATTCGATATGCGAATGTTTGGGAAGATCCCCGAGTGTTATTAAAGGCGATATATTCTAAACCGGGTAGTCGGTATTTAAGTGTAGCTTCAGCTGGTGATAATACTTTTGCTCTTCTAACCTTAGATCCTGAAAGGGTGGTTGCAGTGGATGTTAGTCCAGTTCAATTGTATTTAGTAGAGCTCAAAATGGCGGCAATTTCTGAATTAAATCGTGAAACTGTTTTGGCATTTTTGGGATTCTTGCCCTGTTCAAATCGGATTGAAATATTTCAAAATATAAAATCAAAAATGTCAGGGGAAGCACAAGATTATTTTGAAAAAAATATATCGGTTTGGTCTTCAATGGGTATAGTTCACGAAGGTAAATTCGAGAAGTATTTTCATTATTTTTCTAAATATATATTACCATTAATTCATTCGCGCAGAACCATTGAAAAGCTTTTTGCCGTAAAAAGCCCATCGGAACAACAGGAATTTTTCAAAACCACTTGGAATTCCTGGAGATGGCGAACATTGTTCAAAGTATTTTTTAGTAAATGGGTCATGGGGAGATTGGGGCGGGATCCCGAATTTTTGAAGCATGTTCAAGTGCCTGTTTCAGAATTTATTCTTAACCAAGCGGAAAGACAACTTTCATCGGTACAGGCACAATTCAATCCATTTTTACGCTATAATTTAACGGGAAGTTTTGGCGATATACTTCCATTTTACTTGGAAGAAGAACATTTTGAAACTATAAAAAGTCGAATTTCAAAGATCATCTTGTTTCAAGGATTTGCTCAAGATGCTATTGAGGTGTATGGGCCATTTGATGGGATGAATCTGAGCAACATTTTTGAATACATGCCTAAGGATTTGTTTCAAGAAACAGCCGAAAAATTGATTGGCGGATTGTCGGAATCGGGCAAAATGGTGTATTGGAATTTAATGGTTCGTAGACGTTGTTCTGAACTAAGCAACATCAAAAATTTAATCGAACAACATTCTCAAATGATGAAACTTCGCGATCAGGATTGGGGATATTTTTATGATTCTGTCGTTATCGATGAGAAGGTTCAAATCCATGAATTTACAATCGAAAATGGCACCTTTGCTGTGCGGAAGTTCGAAGATTCAACGAAATCGGCTTCATTAACGGCTTATGTAAATTCCCTAATCGGCGGTGGTAATGTCGTATTATTTGGAGATTATCATTGCAACATTCAACAATTGAAGATAGGTGAGTTGATTCTTGAATACGCCATTCAATGGGCAAAAAGACAAGGATTTACAGCCATCATCGGTCCAATGAATGGAAGCACTTGGGATTCTTATCGGTTTAAATTAAGTGGTCGTCGTAATTTTTTGGGGGATCTTTCTCTGAATTCAGAATATATAAAACAGTGGGAAAATGTTGGATTTGAAGTATTGTCCCGTTATTCATCGACTGAACTTAGGTATACCGAAAATGAATCCGAGAGGTATTTTCGACGCAAATTGCAATTAGAAAAAGCGGGTGTTGTATTTAGGCACATTGATATGAATCAATGGGAGGATGAACTCAAAAAGATTTATCAACTGAGTTTAGAATCCTTCAAGCATAACTTTTTATACACAGATATTTCTTGGGAAGTGTTTTTTAAGCAATATCAGCAATTAAAATCAAGTTTGGATCCAAAATGGATCTTGCTGGCGGAGAATAGTTTGAATCAAGAATTGGTTGGTTTTCTATTTGCATATCCTGATTTGCATTCGCGCAGAGATCAGCCTACATTAATTGTCAAAACAGTTGCTCGACAGGAATCGATTCGTTGGAGCGGTTTGGGTTTGGTGATGACGTTTATTATTCAAAAACAAGCGGTAAAACACGGAATGAACCATTTTATTCATGCCTTCATGCATGAGGATGCAGTTTCTGCGAATTGTTCTGATTCTATGAATGCTGAAGTTATTGCAGAATATGTTCTTTTAAGAAAAAAACTTTGAGTTTTTGTCACAGCCAATTAGATTTTTGGTAAATTGCCATTCATCTGATTCATTATGAAGCCCATCGAAATACCCGATTTACTGCAGCATGGTAATATCATTGAACATTTCGAATGGGCCGTTAAAAAAGTGCCAAACAAAACCGCAATCATTGACAAATCAAATTCCATAACATTTTTTGAATTGCATCAAAGAGTGATTAAAGCTCAACAAGAAATGTTGGTTTCGGGATTAAAGTCGGGTGATAGAGTCTTGGTTTTTGTACCTATGAGTATTGATTTGTATGTCGGAGTTTTAGCACTTTTTAGAATGGGTTGCACAGCGGTATTCTTAGACGAATGGTCGAAAATCAGTCGTTTGAGATTAGCATGTCAAATTGCTAAATGTCAAGGTTTTTTAGGATTTTCTTTAGCCCGTTTCTTGGGATGGTTTATTGGGGATATTCGTAAGATTCCCATTTGGATATCATCTCGAAATTTGGGACAAAAAGCGCCATACGGATTAAAATCATCTCAAGGATTGAATTCACATGAATATTCGAGGGGCAATGATGTGGGTTCAACTGAAATTCCATCCCCCGAAACCGAAAAGAATGATTTCGCAATCTCCAATTTTGTTGATGAACCGTTTAAAGAAAAAGTTGGAATTGAAAAAATTGGGACAGAAAACGAAACCGCATTAATTACTTTTACAACAGGCAGCACTGGAATTCCCAAAGCGGCAAAGCGGACGCATGAGTTTTTACATCAACAATTTATAGCGTTGCAGAAGTCACTAAAAACCAACGAATCTGTGGTGGATATGCCGGTTTTGCCCATTGTTTTATTGATTAATTTGGGACTTGGAGTAAGCAGTGTTTTAGCCAAATGGAATTCAAAGAAACCCCAAAAATTGAGTGTTCCTGAAGTTTTGGATCGGATAAATAGATTTGGTGTAAATCGAATAATTGCATCGCCATATTTTATTGAACGGGTTAGTGACTTTATTTTAGAGAATGAAATTAGAAATACAGGAATTACGCAGATTTTCAGCGGAGGAGCGCCTGTATTTCCGTCGTCTGCTAAGAATTGGGTATCTGCTTTTTCAAGTGCAGATATTCGGATAGTTTATGGCAGCACAGAAGCGGAACCGATTTCCATGATTTCCGCTGTGGAATTGTCTCAAACTGATGTCAGTCAATGCAATGGGTTATGTGTCGGAAATGTAGAAAATGTAACTCAAGTTCGTATTGTGAATTGGGAAAATGGAAGAATGGTTGACTCGGGGGAGGTGGGAGAGATTGTGGTAAGTGGTAAACATGTTTTGAAGGAATATTACGGCTCACATTCGTCGAAATGGGTGGCAGAATCCAAAATTTTTGAGGGAGATGTTTGTTGGCATAGAACTGGAGATGCCGGGTTTCTAGGTCAAGATGGAAGATTATATTTAGTTGGCCGTTGTTCGCAAGTAATTGAGCATGTTTCGAAACCAATTTATCCATTTTTAGTAGAGGAACAGCTACGGAATTTGGACGGCGTTTCAGGTGGAACGGTCATGAAGTTAGAAGGAAGCTTGATTTATTTTATAGAACTTAATGAAGAAGTTAAATTGAATGAATCGGTGCGTTTACAAATAGAGAGACAGATAGATGAGTTAAACTTGCCTCAAGGACTCGTTTTTTTTCTACAACTGCCTCGAGATCCCCGACATTTCAGCAAAATTGATTACGGTAAATTAAAACTAATGAGTCGGGGTTATTGAGTGAATTAGGGTATTGAACAATTAGTATCTAAAAAGTAATTTGAAGTTTAAGGTCATAAATTTAGGGGGAATTGGGGTAGTTACTTTATGTTGAATACTCGATGTCATTCTCGCCGAAGAGAATCAAAATTATTGATTTTTACTAAAATCTGATTTTGAATTACGGATTTTCCGTAATGTAAACCATTGATGAAGGGTTAGATTGCAACAATTATTCTATGAATCACTTGGCCAAACTTAACTTCAATGCACTTTTGAAATATTATCTGTTTGTTTCCTTGGGATTATTGACTTTTTCTTCTTGTTCTGTGGTAAATACTTTAGAAAGAGGAAATGGGAAAAATA
>CAYPYX010000060.1:0-1179 GCA_964415065.1 uncultured Rhizobium sp. | reverse complement strand
AGGATTCCTGAAGTCATTTCCGCCCAATGGAAGAAGCAATTCCCTATTTGGTCCACAAGTTGAATTTTCTGAATTGGATACACAAGAAATCCTTAGAACCATAGGTTGGTTGTTTATTATCGGTGGACCATTACTTATGCTCCTAAGTATTGGGTACTTTGATTCTATGGATCTGTTTATTTATGGAATTCTCTTTTTTGTATTAATTGGACTGTTTTATTTTTGGGCGGCGAATTTATCTGAGAACTTGGATGAACATTGTGTTGCGTATAGAATTGGCTTTTGGTTAACTGTGATAACCTGGCCTTTAGGATTAACACTGATTTTAAGTATTCCATTGTGGATCATTGGTGCTATTTATGATGCCAATAATTAAAATATTTAGGGATGTTCAAATCTATCGAATAATTCATTTTTTTATTTAAATACAAATAGTTCAACTGTTTATTCTAAAAACCGTGAAAAAAAAGTTACAATTATCTTTTAGGCAGTTCTCAATTTTAATTCTTGGAATTACCATTTTATCTTCTTGTTCTTCAACAATGGTTAGCGAACGCGGTACAGCGGGGAACTTGCCAGCGAGAACCTATGCTAAGAATTCCTCCAAAGCCGGAATTACTACATTGCCCTTAATGCCGAATAGTATGGTGAAAGGCACTGAAGATGCTGAATCTACTCTTGATTTTAGTTCTAAAGAGACATTAAATCCGGAAATAAAAACAACCGCTAACAGAGAGTTAAATTTAAATACAACAGAGATGAATAAATCTGAGGCTGAATCTGACATTCAGCCCGAAATAATATCCTGCGAAAAAGCAAAGCCGATTGTACGTGATACTAGAAAGTCTCTTTCGGTGGGAAATCTTTATACCTCTAAGACAAAATTGAAATCTGGCTTTAAGAAAAGAATTCGAGTGGTTAATTCTTTTGTCCCTCGTAGAATAAAACAGTCAGGACGTATTGCAAAACGCAGTACAAAACAAGAATTTATCCCTGATTCCAGTTCCGATGCAGCTAAATGGTTACTATTCGCAATAGGGATTGGCTTGCTAATTATCATCGGAGGTTACGGTGCATTAATGGCTGTTTTTGCTGTAGGGTGGGGTGAGTCTGTTTCTTTCGCTTTGTCTATATTTTTGATTTCGTTGATACCTGGGTTGTTTTATCTATGGGCTTCCT
>CAYPYX010000059.1:0-14081 GCA_964415065.1 uncultured Rhizobium sp. | reverse complement strand
CACAACGGTTGTCGTCCTCCAAAACGTAGAAGAGTATAATCCCTTAAAGAAAACATTCAATGGCAAGATATACAGGTCCAAAATCAAAAGTTTCTAGAAGATTTCGTGAAGCAATCTTCGGTAGAGATAAAGCTTTAGAAAGAAAGAATTACGGTCCGGGAATGCATGGAAATTCTCGTCGCAGACCAAAACAATCTGAATACGCAATTCAGTTGGCTGAAAAGCAAAAAGCAAAATACATCTATGGTGTTTTGGAAAAGCAGTTCAGAAATACATTTAAAAAAGCAGCAGCTAAAAAAGGTATCACAGGTGAAAACTTGTTGAAGTTTTTAGAATCTCGCTTAGACAACACGGTTTACCGTATGGGTATTACTCCTACTCGTAGAAGTGCTCGTCAGTTTGTATCACACTGTCATATATTGGTAAACGGGGAAGTAGTAAACATCCCAAGTTATCAATTG
Source organism: uncultured Rhizobium sp. (assembly GCA_964415065.1). Classification (GTDB taxonomy): domain Bacteria; phylum Bacteroidota; class Bacteroidia; order NS11-12g; family UBA955; genus VMCP01. The sequence goes on along the minus strand of CAYPYX010000059.1, from coordinate 13,620 downwards.
AAGCCAGGTGATGTAGTTTCCGTTCGTGAGCGTTCAAAATCTCTTGAATTGGTGACTGCTTCAACTAGCAGCAATAGAAGCCGTTTCTCTTGGATTGAATGGGATGGTGCACAAATGCAAGGTAAGTTTATCTCTTACCCTGATCGTGCAGATATTCCTGAAAATATCAAAGAGCAACTGATTGTCGAACTTTATAGTAAGTAATCCATTTAAACAATAACAAACATGGGTGTTATACCATTTCAAAAACCAAACAAGGTTGTGATGACCAAATCCAACGACGCTCACGGAGTGTTCGAGTTTTTCCCCTTGGAAAAAGGATATGGTGTTACAATCGGCAATGCGATGCGTCGCGTATTGCTTTCCTCTTTGGAGGGTTATGCGATCTCCGCAGTTAAAATTTCAGGTGTTGAACACGAGTTCAGTACCATCAAAGGTGTGGTTGAAGATGTTGTTGAGATTGTTTTAAATTTGAAACAAGTTCGTTTCAAATCCAATGGTGCCAGTGATGAACAAGAAAAATTGTTTATTACCATCAAAGGTAAAGAGCAATTCTTGGCGGGTGATATCGGACGTTATACAAACGACTTTATCATCTTGAACCCAGAACACGTTATCTGTAACATGGACCCTACCGTATCTTTAGAAGTAGAATTAATCGTTTCTAAAGGTCGCGGATATGTTCCAGCAGATGAAAACAAACAAAAAGATGCCCCAATAGGTTTGATTCCTGTAGATTCTATCTTCACACCAATCAAAAACGTAAAATACAACGTAGAAGATTATCGCGTTGAACAAAGAACGGATTTTGAAAAATTGGTGATGGAAGTTACTTCCGACGGAAGCATTCACCCTGAAGAGGCATTGAAAGAAGCAGCAAAAATTCTTATCGAACACTTTGTATTGTTCAGTGATGAGAATATTATGCCAGAAACTAAAGTTTCTAAAGTAGTAGAAGAAGTTGATGAGTCATTCTTGCAAATGAGAAAGATTTTGAAAACTCCTCTAGCCGATTTAGATCTTTCAGTTCGTGCATACAACTGCTTGAAAGCTGCTGAGATTAAAACTCTTGGTGAGTTGGTAAATTATCATATTGAAGATTTATTGAAGTTCAGAAACTTCGGTAAGAAATCTTTATCTGAATTAGAAGAATTCGTACGTGATAGAGGTTTACATTTCGGTATGGATGTATCAAAATACAATCTTAATGACGATTAATTAGAATGAGACACGGGAAAAAAATAAATCATTTAGGAAGAACCTCTTCGCATCGTAAAGCTATGCTTGCGAATATGGCTTCTTCTTTGATCAAACACAAACGAATTGTAACTACGGTTGCAAAAGCTAAGTCGTTGCGTGTTTTTGTTGAACCTCTTATCACTAAGAGCAAGCAACCAACCACACATAACTATCGTACAGTATTTGCTTATTTAGGTGATAAAGTTGCCGTAAATGAACTATTTACAGTAGTAAGTGAAAAAGTTGCTAATCGTCCTGGTGGATATACTCGTATCCTTAAAACAGGTAATCGTATTGGTGATAACGCGGAAATGGCAATGATTGAGTTGGTAGATTTCAACGAATTCTTCGACGGATTCCAAAAAGATCGCAAAAAATCAACTACTCGTCGTTCTCGTAGAAGTGGTTCTTCAGCTTCAGTTTCTGCACCAAAACCAGTTGCAGCTGTTGAAGAAGTTCAAGATGCTATCGTAGTAGAAGAAACACCTGCTGTTGAAGATGCTGCTGATAACGCAACTGAAGCTTCTAACGAAGAAAACAAAGATTAATTTCGAAAGAATTCAACTGAATAGAAAAGCCACCCTAGGGTGGCTTTTTTGTTGATGGAGTGTGTTAACTTATTTATGCTGTTGCAATAATGCCATTAAACTACCTTTATCCATCATTCCTGAACGACGGAATAATTGTTTACCTTGTTTAAAAACCATTAAGGTAGGCACACCTGAAATATTTAGCGACTGAGCAACTGCTGGGTTGCGGTCAACATCTATCTTGACAATCACTGCGTCATCCCCAATTTCATCCTTTACGGATTCTAAAATTGGTTGCATCGCTTTACATGGACCGCACCATGTAGCAAAAAAATCAATGAGAACAGGTTTATCAGAATTGATTAAATCTTGAAATGAACTACTCATATTTAAGGTTATTAGGAATTAAATTTAAAACAAATTTTTAATTTACTCGTATTTCCTCAAATTGGTCCATCCACCGCCATTTATAACAGTTTTGAATCCTGCTTTTAATAGAATACCTCGTGCTGAGGCACTTCGCATTCCTGAGGCACAACAAGTAATAATGGGTTTGTTTTTGTCTAATTTGTTCAACTGGCCAGAAAGCTTATCCAAAGGAATATTTTTAGCTTTCTTTATATGACCTTGTGAGAATTCACCCGCTGAACGGACATCAATGATTTGTGCACCGTTTTTAATTAGTTCTCCGATGTTTACGGTATCTTTTTTACCGAATAATGCTGATAGTAATCCCATATTTTTATTTTTAATTTTCTCTTCTTTGTTGGATTAAATTTTTCTATAATCTGTAAACTTGGGTTCTATTTTATTACACACTAATCGTAGTTCGCAAACGCAGCTTCCACAGTTGCAGCTTTGAATTCCGTTTTGTGTTAAATGCCGTAGTTCGCAAATGCATTTGTTAACTCACCATAGTCTATCTAATCACATACTAATCTAATCCACTGCAAATTTCCCCCGAAAAAAGAAAAAGCATTGTGACTATTCGCACAATGCTTTTTCTTATTCATGTTTATATTAAATGTATGTTTTCCTGAAATTTTACCTTTATTCGGATTCAAATAGAAGTCTGGATTAAACAAGCTTATTCCATTTCAAATAATTATTTCTAAAACGCATTACTGAATTTCAAAATTCAATTCTTTCAATATATGGTCGGCTTCGGAAACATATTTTAAAACATATAGCACATAACGAATATCGCAGCCAATACTCCTGCTGTACTGTTCGTTCCAAGCAAAATCATTAATGGTTGCGGTAAAACTACGATCAAAATTGATTCCAATAAGTTCACCTTTATCATTTAAAACTGGACTCCCTGAGTTTCCTCCTGTAGTATCCATGTTATATAAGAAGCCCACAATTACCTTTCCAGTTTTGGGATCTTTGAAAATAGTGGGTACTTCTTTCTTCGTTAATTTATCTTGAATGTGCTGGGGTAAACGATAATCTTCCTTGGTATTGGCTTTCTCAAAAATCCCTTCCAACGTAGTAAATGGACTATGAGATTCGCCGTCATTTGGGCTGTATCCTCGAACGTATCCGTAAGTTAAGCGCAATGTACTATTCGCGTCTGGAATGAATTTGGATTTCAGAAATTGTTCGCGCAATCCAATGTATTGAGGCATCAAAGAATTTAATTTTAAAGCAGTTTGTTGCCAGTTTTGTCCCACGGTGGATTCAATACCGTGCATATCCAAACAAATTAAAACCAGAGGATCTTGAGATAAAATTAGTTTTTCGGGTTGCTGATGAATCATTTTACCTAAGTATGCCGTATCAAACATTTTGCTTTTCAGGAGTTTTTTACGCATTTCAGCCTTCAACCCGGTTTCAAAACTTCCAAACTTTCCCGGATACTTGAACAGTCCGGTTTTGCCTGATTCTTTATAAATTTGATCAACTAAATATTCAAAAGTTTGTTTTTCTAATTTAGCATCAATAAAACGATAGGATTTTAATGCTTCTTTTTGGAATTCACTAATTACTTGCGACATGCTTTTTTCCGAACGTTTATATTTAACAGCCGCCATATTGAATTTTGCTTGTACAATTTCCAATCCCAAATGACCCACCGTACTTTCATTGTTTAGGAAAATATTAGAATAATAGAAAAGGCGACCTTGTTTTTTACGAATATTCCAAGCTTCATCAATTCCGTCTAACACTTGTTGTGCTTGTATATCCTCTTTGGAGCCTTTGGGAAAAGCAGTTCTCATAGCTACATCCTGTTGTTGACGATTTTGTACTACGGAAGTTCTTCTCAAGCCTTGTATTTTTCCTCTGTAATTCTTTTCAGTATTCTCCAATCCTTGAATTTTACCGGCAAAAGCAAGACGCTTATTCACATCGGTTTTACTGAATTCTTTCATCCAATCGATATAGGTTTTGTACCAATTTTGAATAACAGGCAATTGGATTTCTTGCTGAAATTGCAAATATTGTCCACTTTCATGTCTAAAGGTGCGTCCCGGATATCCCATAATAAATACAAAATCACCCTCTTGTGTGCCATTTGGATTGATTTTTAAGGTCTTTTTGGGCTTGTAGGGGACGTTATCTGGGGAATAGGGGGCAGGTTTGCCATTTTTATCCACGTAGGCACGAACCAAACTAAAGTCTCCATTATGACGAGGCCATTCCCAGTTATCACTGTCTCCGCCAAATTGTCCAACGGTAAGTGGTGGTGCCATTACCAAACGAACATCCATCAAAGTGATATAACGAAACAAGGTATAACTCTTACCTACAAACATCTCGGATATTTCAACTGTCAATTCTGGATGAGCAGCTCTTTCTTTATCTAACACTCGTTTTATGTTCGCAGCAATTGTATTGGCTCTTTCTTCGGGGGATGTTTTATCTGTGATTCCATCCAATACCAATGCAGAAACATCTTCATAACTCTGAGTGATTTTGCAAGGCATGGAAACACTAAGTTCTTCGGATTTATTTTTAGCAACAAATCCATTTTCCAAATAGTTATGGTCAGAGTTACTTAAGCGAGCAACACTGCCATAAACGCAGTGATGATTGGTTATAATCAACCCTTCATCCGAAATAAAGGATCCAGTGCATCCACCTACACGCACCAAAGCATCGGTTAAAGATACTTCTCCGGGATTGAAGATTTCGCTGGCTTGAAGTTTAATTCCTGCGTTTTTAAGATCATTTATATTTAAATAATTCAAGGGAAACATTCCCTCATCGGGTTTGAATGATGCTGTACTGATCAATCCTGCCACAGCAACAACGGGAACCCACCAATTTTGTGAAAATCGCAAATTTATTTTCATGATTCTTACAAAACTAAGGAACCCAATGAAGGAATCCCAAATAAACAATCTTATTTTTGTAGAAATGCACAATTCAACGGTTATCACGCTGATTTTACTGGGGGTTATTTTTGCCTCTTTGGTACTAGATTTAGGATTATTATCCAAAAACTCAAATGACACAGAAGGGCTGTCGTTAAAACAAAGTTTGAAGCGAAGTACATTTTGGTTCGCCTTGGGGTTGTCGGTTATGTTAGGAATCTATTATTGGATTCCTGATTTGCATGAAATTACCGACATGAATGGATTACAGAAATACGTAAATACACATGGAAATACATTTCGGATTACCGGTAATTATGAGGAATCTTTACATAATTTTAGGATTTCGTCTGCAATGGCATATTTATCAGGTTATTTGTTGGAATATGCTTTAAGTGTCGATAATCTTTTTGTGATGCTTTTGGTATTTCAATCATTTAAAGTTTCTCACAAGAATGAGCAGAGAATATTGGTTTGGGGCGTTTTAGGAGCTATGGTGCTGCGATTTATTTTTATTTATATAGGTAGCGCAGCCATTCAAAGGTTTCACTGGATTCTTTTTGTTTTCGGGGGATTGTTAATCTATTCCGGTTTAAAATTACTATTTCAAAACGAAGACAAAGAGTTTGATCCCGAAAATCACGGAGTAATGAAGTGGGTAAAAAAAATGATTCCGGTAACGGAATTACCAGAGGATAAATCCCATTTTTTTATACGAATCAACGGAAAGTTGCATGCAACCGTTTTGTTTGTGGTGTTATTAATTGTAGAGTTTACCGATGTCGTATTTGCTATTGATTCAGTACCTGCTGTTTTTGGTGTAACTACCGATACCTATGTGGTGTTCTTCTCCAATATCTTTGCTATTTTAGGATTGAGAAGTTTGTATTTCCTTATCGGATTCGGAATGGATAAATTCTATGCTTTGAAATATGGTTTATCTGTGATATTGGTTTACATCGGAATCAAAATGATTTTCGAAGATTTTTTCCATAGAATTGGGTTTACTCATTTTCACAATTTACTTATTCTAGTAGGGATTTTAGCCGTGAGTATTTTCTATTCATTGTATCGTCCGCTCAATACTTCCAAATAATTTGGATCATGTCCTAGGTACCAAGCTTTGAATTGATTGTGACTACATTGAAAATTGAAGTACCGAGCATTGAGTTAGGAGTAACTACATTGAAGACTGAATTACCAAGCTTTGAGCGAGGAGTGACTGCATTGAAGACTGAATTACCAAGATTTGAGCGAGGAGTGACTAAATTGAAAACGCTAATTCTAGACAAAATTGCTTAATTTCGTTTTAAACAACCATTTAATTTAACACTTTATGAACAAAATCGTATTTCGAATTTTAATTGTTCTCTTGGCAATAGTAGGATTGTTTTTGTTCTTAAGGGAAATCAATTGGAGTAAAATATTCGGAATAGATCAAGCCACACATAAATTGGAACAAGAATTGGGTGATCAAATTTGGGAATCGATGAAAATCTCTGAAACCGTGGATAATGACACCATGATGCTGGAGGTTCTGGATACCATTGTCAATCGTTTATGTGAAAATAATCAAATCCCCCGGAGCCAAATAAAACTACATTTGGTAGAAGATGCAACCGCAAACGCTTTTGCGATGCCAGGCGATTACCTAATTGTACATACTGGACTTTTTACCAATGGGTGTAAATCGGCCGACCAAATTGCTGGCGTGTTAGCTCATGAACTAGCGCACATTCAAAAAGATCATGTTTCACGAAAAATTACCACTCAGATTGGTATAACCGCATTAACCACTCTAGTAGGTGGTAATGCAGAAGCTGTGAAAGAAGCAATTCGATTCTTTACATCAAATGCATATGATAGATCCTTAGAAGAAGAAGCTGATTTATTGGCTGTAACGTACATGGATAAATCAAATTTAGACCCAAAGGCTCTTGCAGAAACCATGGATATTTTTTCCCAAAAATCAGGCAATCCAGAACTAGAAGAGAATTTGAGCTGGTTTTCTACCCATCCCGCCTCTAAAGAACGTGCCGAGTACATTCGTAAAGAAGCAGATAAAATAAAAGGAAGGAAGTACCATAAATTGCAAATTTCGCAAGAATATAAAGAACATTTTGGGTGGTAGATTTTGTTATTCAACTTAAAATAGGGAACTTTGCATCCTTAGAGTGAGTTCACAAATTTCTAAAGCAATATTGCTCCTGGAAGACGGTACGTTTTTCGAAGGAACAGCCATCGGCAAGATCGGAACAACTACAGGCGAGATCTGCTTCAACACGGGAATGACCGGTTATCAAGAAGTATTTACAGATCCTTCGTATTACGGACAAATTTTAGTCATGACTACCGATCATATCGGTAATTACGGAGTTCACCAAGATGAAGTAGAGAGCGATAACATTAAAATTGCTGGATTGGTTTGTAAAAAATTCTCTCCTAACTATTCCAGAAAATTGGGAAACAGTAGTTTGGACCAGTACTTTACGGACAATAATTTAGTTGGAATTGCAGATATAGACACGCGTATGTTAGTGGCTCATATCCGTGAAACCGGTGCTCAGAACGCAATCATATCGAGCGAAACTTTGAATATTGAAGCGTTAAAATTGGCATTGTCTGATGTTCCCAATATGGATGGTTTGGATTTGGCTCCAATTGTATCAACTTCAGAATTTTATGAAGATTCAACCCCAAATCCAGTCGCAAAAGTAGCATTAATCGATTTTGGGAGTAAAAAGAACATTGCTCGTGAATTGAAAAAACGTGGATGTACTTTAGGCGTATTTCCGTATAACGCTACAGCCGAAGATATACTTGCATGGAATCCCGATGGTTTTATGATTAGCAACGGACCTGGTGATCCTGCATCCATGACCTATGCCATTGAAACGGTAAAAAAGGTGGTAGACGCAGGGATTCCAACATTTGGAATTTGCTTAGGCCATCAATTGCTGAGCTTAGCTTCTGGTTTAAAAACATATAAAATGCACCATGGTCATCGTGGCTGTAATCATCCGGTTAAAAACTTAATTACGGGTAGAAGTGAGATAACATCACAGAATCATGGTTTTGCAGTTGAGTTTAATGATGCACTGTCTGACTCAGTGGAACTCACACATATCAATTTGAATGATGATACTGTAGAAGGAATTCGCAGAAAAGATCGACTAGCCTTTTCAGTTCAACACCATCCTGAAGCATCTCCGGGACCTCACGATTCTTTGTATTTATTTGATGATTTTGTTTCACTAATTTTAAAAAATAAGTCTTAAAGAGTACTGCCTAAACGTTAAATTGTACTTCCCAAAATTAATAGTAACACTTAAACTTTTAATAGTATCGACTGAAAAACAAATAGAATGAATACATATCCCGGAAACCTGACAAAATAGGTTAAAGGACAAAATGTTCTTCTAGAAAATGAATTAATATTTGCATATCCCATTTAAAAAAACATCCCCAAAAACAAGAATATGAGCGAAATTACACACATCCAAGCCAGACAAATTTTAGATTCCAGAGGGAATCCAACCGTTGAAGCCGAAGTTTTCACCGAAGATGGTGGATTTGGAAGAGCTGCTGTGCCTTCAGGTGCGAGCACAGGAATTCATGAAGCGGTTGAATTGCGTGATGAAGATAAGCACATTTACCTAGGTAAAGGTGTTTTGAGAGCCGTGGATAATGTGAATAACGTAATTGCGGAGGCTTTAGAAGGTACTGAAATTTGCGCTCAAAACGAAATAGATCGCATCATGTTGGATTTAGATGGAACTCCAAATAAATCTAATTTGGGAGCTAATGCAATTCTAGCTGTGTCTTTAGCTGCTGCTAGAGCGGCTGCTGATGAGTTGGGAATGCCCCTTTATCGTTATGTTGGAGGTACCAATGCAAATGTTTTGCCAGTGCCTATGATGAATATTTTGAACGGAGGTGCACACGCAGATAACAAAATCGATTTTCAAGAGTTTATGGTTATGCCAGTAAAAGCAGAATCATTTTCTCACGGAATGAGAATGGGCGTTGAGATTTTTCATCATTTAAAATCCGTTCTGAAATCAGCAGGTTACAGCACCAACGTGGGTGATGAAGGTGGATTTGCTCCAAATATTCAAAGTAACGAAGAAGCAATTGAAATCGTTTTAAAAGCTATTGAAAAAGCTGGATACAAGCCAGGCGAAGAGGTTTACATCGCAATGGATGCCGCAACAAGTGAATTATATAACGAAGAAACGGGTTTGTATACGTTCAAAAAATCAAGTGGCTTAACCATGACCGGTGAGGAAATGGTGAACTATTGGGCTGAGTGGTGCAAGAAATATCCCATAATATCTATCGAAGACGGTTGTGCAGAAGACGATTGGAAATCATGGAAATTAATGACCGAAAAATTGGGAAGCAAAATCCAATTGGTTGGCGATGATTTATTTGTAACCAACGTAAATCGTTTGCAACGGGGAATCACGGAAGGTATTGCTAACAGTATATTGATTAAAGTAAATCAAATAGGTACATTAACCGAAACATTGAATGCGATTCAACTTGCAACCCGCAATAGCTATACCAACGTAATGAGTCACAGAAGTGGTGAAACCGAAGATAGCACAATCGCAGATTTAGCAGTTGCTATGAACAGCGGGCAGATTAAAACTGGTTCTGCTTCTAGATCTGACAGAATGGCTAAGTATAATCAATTGCTTCGCATTGAAGAAGAATTGGGCGATGATGCCGTTTATGGTGGTTCCATGTTTCGTTTTTAAAAATTAATTTTTAACAATTTCATAAGTTGGGGCGTCGAATTGTTGTTTCGATGCCCCAAATTTTTTTAATTTGTAATTCAACACACGGCAGGAAGAAATGGATTTTATTTTTAATTCAACTTGGAATCTCACCATATTTTTGAGTTTTATTGCATATTTAGTCGGTTCAATACCAAGCTCTGTATGGGTAGGTAAAACCTTTTATGGATTGGATGTGCGAGATTTCGGAAGCGGAAATGCTGGAGCAACCAATACGTTTCGGGTATTGGGTAGGCCCGCAGGTACCATAGTTCTTGTAATGGATATCCTAAAAGGATATTTTGCGGCACGCCTTGCTTATGTAGTGGTGAACCAATTTCCCGACCTTTACGATAATTTTGACCTGGTCAATGTGAAGTTATTGTTCGGATTTATGGCAGTATTTGGACACTTATTACCCATCTTCGCCGGATTCAGAGGCGGAAAAGGGGTGGCAACCTTGGCTGGATTAATTATAGCTCTGAATGTAAATGTAGCTTTAATTGCATTAGGCATATTTTTAGTTACCCTATTCGTAACACGATTTGTGAGTGTAAGCTCTATGCTTGCAGGAATCTCTATTCCCGTTTTGTTTGTTAGTGTTTTCGGGAGAAATTTGCACGAATATCGTCAACCTACCGCTATTGTATTTACCATCGCAATTGCTATTTTGGTGGTTTATACCCATCGCAAAAACATCAAACGCTTGATTGATGGAAATGAAACCAAAGCAAAATTGTTGCCTCGTCATCGCAGAATTGACGAATAAACAAAATCGTACTATCTTTATAGATATTTTCAGAATCAACATTAAGTAAAGCAGAATTAACGAATGAGTATCGCATCCCCCATGAAAACCCCAAAATCCATACAATTAATGTCTCTTCCTCAGTGGGAAGAAGAAATCGAATTGTTATTGGATGATGTGGCGTTAGATAATTGGGCCATCGTGCTTTATAATGATGATGTAAATACATTTGATTGGGTAATTGAGTGTTTGGTGAAGTACTGCGGACATGATACTATTCAAGCAGAGCAATGTGCTTGGTTTGTGCATTCCAAAGGAAAATATTCCGTTAAAGTAGGATCCCGAACAAAACTTAAACCCATTTGTGAAGTCCTACAAGAAAAAGGATTGTCAGCCCAATTAGAAAAGAATTCATGAACAAAGTATATAAGAATGCAGAAGAGGCCATCGCCGATATCCAAGATGGAGTAACCATAATGTTGGGAGGTTTTGGCTTGTGTGGAATTCCAGAAAATTGTATCAATGCGTTGGTGCGAAAAGGTGTCAAGAATTTAACCTGTATTTCAAATAATGCAGGTGTCGACGATTTTGGAATAGGATTGATGTTGCAAACACGCCAAGTTAAGAAAATGATCAGTTCTTACGTGGGCGAAAATGCTGAATTTGAACGTCAACTTCTTTCAGGAGAATTAGAAGTAGAATTAATTCCGCAAGGTACTTTAGCGGAAAGATGCAGAGCTGCAGGAGCAGGTATCCCAGCTTTTTATACCCCCGCAGGTGTTGGAACTGAAGTGGCAGAGGGAAAAGAAACCCGTGTATTTAATGGTAAAACCTATTTATTAGAACATGCTTTTGATGCTGAATACGCTATAGTTAAGGCTTGGAAAGGTGACCGTTATGGAAATTTAATATTTAAAGATACTGCTCGCAATTTCAATACCGTAATGGCAACCGGTGGTAAAATTACTATTGCCGAAGTAGAAGAATTGGTAGAATTGGGCGAATTGAATCCCAACGATATTCATGTACCCGGTATCTATGTTCACCGGATTTTTCAAGGTTCTGATTACGAAAAACGAATCGAACAGCGCACTGTTCGCCAACGTCAGTAATTTACTTAGCAATGATTTTTGCTACAAATAATGCACATAAGCTCCAAGAAGCTCGTGCGATTCTTGCAGGATTCAGCGAAATTATCAGTCTTCAAGATTGTGGTTTCACCGACGAAATTCCGGAAACGGCTGATACCTTCGAAGGAAATGCCTTAATCAAAGCTAAAACCATTTACGAAAAATTAGGAAAACCCTGCTTTGCAGATGATTCTGGATTGGTGGTCCCCGCGTTGAATGGAGCACCCGGAGTTAAATCTGCACGTTATGCCTCCGAAGTCGGTCCCGTTAATCACCATGCAAATAATCAGAAATTACTGGATGAACTACAAGGTCTTCCTCGAGAAGCCTACTTCACAACAGTGATTTGTTTGTATGGATTTACTGAAGAACCCGTATATTTCCACGGAAAAGTTGATGGGCATATTGCTGAGTCTCTTTCTGGAAGCAGCGGATTCGGTTACGATCCGTTGTTCATCCCCCAAGGATACAACCAAACTTTTAGTGAATTGGGAGAAGATATTAAAAATACCTTATCTCACCGTTTTCATGCTCTCATGAAAATGCGACAGTTTTTTTCCAAAATTCCTCCGATAGATTTGGAAGAATACAATTACTCCTTCGATGAATCTCAAATTGCCTACCATCCTGTACAACCAAAAGATCATTCAAGATTACTGGTGTTTCAGAATGGACAAATACAACATAAACATTTCTATGATCTGCCGAAGTATTTGAATTCAGATACATTATTGGTGGCGAATGATACCAAAGTGATTCCGGCGAGATTCTGGTTTTTGAATAACAAAGGACAATCCATTCAAGTATTTCTCTTGAAACCATTGGATTCTGATTGGTCCATTTGGGAAGCAATGATCGGTAATCGTAAAAAATTCAAAGTAGAAGATACCCTGTTGCTGGAGAAAGAAGGAATGAAACTTTGGGTTTCTTGGGAAAATAGAGAGAACAATACCATTCGATTAACAGCGGAAGGAGGAACGGTGCATGAAGCGATCGAGAAATTTGGCGAAGTTCCTTTGCCACCTTATATAGAACGAAAAGTTCAAGATGGCGACCGTTTGGATTATCAAGCCATTTTTGCGTCCAAGGAAGGAGCAGTTGCCGCACCTACGGCTTCTCTGCATTTCACCGATGATCTTTGGTCGAAGCTCGATGACCTAGGAATCCAAAAATCATTCGTTACGTTACACGTAAGTGCCGGCACCTTTAAGCCGGTCACCGCACGATTTGCGAATGAACATGAAATGCATGCTGAACGTTTTGAAGTAACATTAGAATTAATTGATACCTTATTAAAGAAGCGAACTGGGGTTACCGCCATCGGAACCACTTCATGTAGAGTCTTGGAGAGTCTCTTTTTCTTGGGATGTAAATTCGCTTTAGGAAGAACAGATGAAGTGTTCGTAAGTTCAGAAGATGGTTATAATTCAGAGTACGATACTTTTAGTATAGAGACAGCCTTGCGTTCACTACGTGATTGGGTGTTAAAAGAAGGGGGCGTATTAAAGGGAGAAACTCAAATTTTTATAGTTCCTGGGTATAAATTTAGATTGGTTCAACAGCTTATTACTAACTTTCATCAACCAAAATCGACCTTGATATTAATGATTTCTTGTTTTTTGGGGGACGATTGGAAGAAAGTTTACGCCTCGGCACTGGCGGAGAGGTACCGATTATTCAGTTACGGTGATAGTAGTTTGTTGCGCGGTCAGCGCGAAATAGGGTGGTAGTGAAGTGGAATTGCGTAGTCGATTCCCCATGCGGGATGCCTTAAAGCAGTTCTTCACTGGGGTAGTTTAGTATTAAAATGGTATAAATGTATAGTCGATTCCCCATGCGGGTGGCCGCTATTGATACTTAAAAGGAGTAAAA
>CAYPYX010000058.1:0-14123 GCA_964415065.1 uncultured Rhizobium sp. | reverse complement strand
AGTAGCTAGAACCGTATCTCAAGAAGCTGTTACCTACATACATTTGATCGTAAGCGATACCTGCAGTAATGGTATGTTCATTTAAGTTGTAGGTAAAGTTATCGATTAATGAATAGGTGTTGTTGATTACGTCGTTGTTCCAAGAGAACAATTCATAACCAAAAGAGATATATTGGTCTCCATCTTTTTTGATGTCAACAAATGGGAATGGAGAACTACCAGTTCCACGAGTATCGCGAACGTGAGTACCAGTAACCAATAATTGGTTCGACATTTTTGGGTTCAAGTTGCTCTTCAATTCCAAAGAAAGTGAACCTACTGTGTTAGTGAAGTTATACAATGAATTTTGGTAGCTCATTGCGTTGTTACTCCAACGATTGGAAGCAGAACGTGGATTAGGAGCCGAAGTTCCGTTGGTGATTTGATCGTTGGTGTTCTTTACGTAGTTGTAACGAGCAGACAATTTATGTTTGGTGTTGATGTTCCAATCGATACGGCCTAAAAATTTGTTATTCAAAGTATTGAAATTGCCTAAGTTTTCGTAAGGCCCTGTTTCATAACCGTAGTTATCTTTCAAATGCTTGCTCACTAGATCCAAATCAGAAGCCAATACACGTGAAAGGTTAGCATTCGTTGGATCAGAACCTGCACGAGTTGCTTCCCACTGAAGACCGGGGTAGCTACGTTGCTCTCTTTCGAAGTTAACAAAGTAGAAAACTTTATCTTTCACCAAAGCACCACCTACACGGAAACCTAAAATGTTAGAAGTAGTCTTAGTTTGTTCGCCCAAATCGATATCACCGATTTTTGTTCCGTTCATCTTTTCATTGCGGAAGAAGGTGTACAAAGAAGCTTCTGTTTTATTAGATCCACTACGAGTAATGGCGTTAACACCTGCACCTGTGAAGTTAGACTGACGAACATCAAAAGGTGAAACGTTTACTTGAACGGCTTCAATTGCATCCAAAGAAATAGGTTGAGCGTCGCCACCTGGTAAGTTGTTGGTACTCAAACCGAAGTTGTTGTTGAAGTTGGCACCATCGATGGTGATGTTATTCAAACGACCATCGCGACCATTAAATGAATTGTTGCCACCCGCTTGAGGAGTATATTTGGTGAAGTCATTGATCGAACGACTAATGGTAGGCAAGGTATTCAACGCTTTGTTGGAGATGTTGAAATTACTACCTGTTTTAGTACCACTGTTGCGAGAAGCAGTAATAGATACCTGATCAATGGATTCGATAGCAGAATTCAAATCTAAATCCAATTTAAAGTTTTCACCCAAAGTCAAAACGATGTCGGTTACTTTAACAGATTTAGAACCTGGTGCTGTAATGGTTACTGTGTAAGGACCACCCGCTTGCAAGTTGAAAAGGTCAAAAGAACCTCCTTTACGAGTTGTGGTTACGTACTTGGCATTGGTTGAAGTCAAAACGGCTTCAACGCTTGCGTTTTCAACGCCGTTTCCTCCAGCGGTAATGGTACCGCCCATGGAAGAGGTTGTTACTTGCGCAAAAGCAATCGTGCTCGTGAACAGTAACAAGGCCCAAAGAGTTAATTTTCTCATAAGTTTTTGGATTGTTTGGTTTGTGACGCAAAACAACACTAAATCCATGAATAAATTGTTAACAAATTATAAAGATAGAACATAGTGTGCTATTTGTTACACAAAATTATAGCTACTATTCAGTAAATAATTTTGGGTAAACAACTTAAAACCGATAGTTTTGCAATCAAAATAACCTATTCACTCATATTTTTATTCGTCTCTCATTTTACTTTAATACGTTATTTTATCATCGATCAAAATGGAATAATAATGATTTTAAAAATCTATTAAGTTAGAAATTTTAATTGATTTTTGAGCTCCATTTGACGAACTAAAATTAGTTGAAATGAAACGATTTTTACTTAGGTTGTTCTTTTTGGTCCTTTCTACATCGGGAGGTTGCTTATTTGGAAGCTCAAACCCGTCCATGGTATGGTACGACATGAAGTCTGCCGAGCATTTTAAAGAAAGCAATCGAATTATTCGCGATGTTTTATTAGAGGCATCTACCATTATTTCAAAACAAACTGGACATAATTTTGAAATCAAAGAAACCGATTATTTGTTGTTTGGGGATTCCATTGTAATCAATCCCGACGGTACTCATTACCTGTATTCCTATCATCCCCAAAGGAAAACCTTTTTAAGATTGGATAAAAGTGAATTTCACGGACATAATTACGGTCGACGATTATTTGTATACAAAAACGAGATTTATGCTATTGGGGGATATGGGTTCTGGATTTCTCACTGCAAGGTGATTCGATTCAATAGAACCAGCAGAGAATGGGATTTAGTCCATGTTTCGGGTCCATTGCCTTTACCATCCCCAGGAACAACCATGCTTTTTGGGGATACCTTATTCCTATACGGCGTTCGAGAAATGGGTTCCACGCAAGCTTTTAAAGATCCCAAATTAGATTACAGTGTATTTTGGATTGATTTAAAAACCTGGAAATCCGAACAACGAAAAACCAAATCACCCATTCGTGCAACTTCTCATACACAAACCTTGAATGATCAGAGAAGTAAATATTCTGTGTTTGGTAATTTGGGGAATGTAGATAGAATTTTCGATAAAGTTTCGGGTATACTTTACTACAGTTTTTCAGGTCCCTCATTGTACAATGGCATTGATAAGAAATATCACACCTATAAAGATTCAATTTTGAGTTTCTTGATGGGAAGCGATATCATGGTAATCGATCGGTTGGGAAATGAACGAATTATTTCCATTCCTGAGTACATTAAATTGTACTGCAACCCCGAATGGAATGTAAAAGAAATTAAAAATTATGAACTCCCTCAAAACGAAGAATTAAATAGATCCACTTTTTCCTGGGAATGGGTGGGTGTTCTTGCTTTACTGGTTTCTTGGATGATATTTGGGATGTACTATTACCGGAACTCCCGCGGTATGACGCGAAAGCTAGTTCAATATTACCGCGAACTCGATAATACCGATATTGATTATCCGGAGTTGCGACGATTGACAGATGGTGTTTATTCCGAAAAGGAAATCGATTTATTGCTTAGAATTGAACATTTACCTCGCATAGTTCGAAACGTAAAAAGGAGTAAATTATTGTTCGAAATCAACGAACAATTCCCAGGTTATATCGAGAAATTGCCAGATAGTAAAAAGGAAAATGTCTTTGTTTATCGTATTTCTCGCTAGGATCAAGTACAAAGAATTTAAGTTAGCTTAAAATTTTAGTTCATTACCGGCTTCAATAAATTTGATTCGCTTTACAAGCTTTCCAACCAAGACGCGTCTTTTTTGTTGATGGTAATTAGTACTTGAAATTCATTATTCATTTTGGGTAGTACATCCATTTTCATGGTTTGAATTTCATTGTATTTTTCATTCACCCATTTAATTCGTTCGGAAACCAAATGAATGCCCATGTTGGTTCCATCTGATTTTCGGTGGTTGTTTTCAGGAAGTGAATTATAAATTAATATGTTTAACGTAAATGGGTTCGCTAAACTAATGGTAATACCCATAATAGGGTTATTTTTTGCCAATAATACTCCGTGTTTAAGTGAGTTCTCTAAAAGCGGCTGCACTATCAATGGGGGAAGCAGCCATGTGTTTAACTCAATGTTGGGTTCAATATTAATTTTAAAGGAAAACTGTTTGTCGTCCTCAAAACGCATTTGCTCCAACGACATGTATTTCTTGGCGAAGTCAATTTCTTCGTCGAGAGTAATTAGTTCTTTATTCGATGTTTCTAAAAAGAGGCGGTTGATTTTGGCCAACTCGCTGATGGCTTTCAAAGCTCTTTTTTGCTCAGATCGAACAATCATAGACTGTACCAGGTTCATCATGTTAAAAATGAAATGTGGATTTAAATTCGATTTGAGTGTTGCTAACTCCAAGCCAATCAATCGTTGTTGTAGGGAATATTTCTCTTGTTGAGAGAGGTAGATGATATAAATTCCCATAAAAACGATCAGGATAAGAAGTAGCCAAAACAAATTATTCAATAACAACCTACGACTTACAATCAGAGGTAAAGCCATTTTTTTTCCGGTAGAAATTAAGTCGAGTTGATATTCCCCTTGAACTAAATCATTGATCCAAAAGTCTTTGGATGTATGGTGCAATCGGTATTCTTGAAATGTGTCGCTGGTACAAAGTACGGTGAGTAAATATCCGTTGTTTTGAAAAATATAATCGGAAGTTGTAAATTGAAGTTTGAAGTTTTGTCCTTCTCGAATTGAAGGAAGTAAATCTTCGTTGAATACTTTAAAATTGCCGTATTCGGTTTGCCAATCGGTGTGGTAACCGAGTGATCTTTGGTTTTCTAAAGGATGGATTTCTACGAAACTTCCGGACTTTCGGTAGCACGCTTCATCGGTAACGTGCATCAGGTTTTTTTCTTCGTAAATGTTGTTTTGTTTATTTTGACCGAGGTAATATTCTGAAATCAAATTCAATTTTGGAAATTGTTTGTTTATTCCCAATTGGATTAGGGTATTGTTCATCCCCAACCATAAACCGTGTTGATTTGCAGATATCCAATTAATTGGTTCTAGTGAAATTTTGCTAAGATCAATGGTGTTCTGGAGTATGGCCTTAGAATTGGATTCGGAAAAAGAATAAAATGAGAGTTTTTTCGATTCTTGAATGACCAACATATTTCCATAAAAATGAATTCTTACATTACTCAAATTATTGGGGAAAATTCCGGAAATTAATTGGGCTTTTTTGTTTTTTAGGATGTAAACACGTTGACTTGCAGTAAGTGCAACGGCAAAATCTCCTGTGGAGTTTAGGCTAACTACCGATTCTAAGTTGTTAAATTCATGTATGAGATTTTGATTAATTTTAGGGTCATATCCTTGAATTCCCGCAAAATATAGAGACCAATAAATAGCGCCATTTAATTGAAACAGATGTTCTGAATTACCACTGTAAATTTGTTTTATTGTTTTGCCATTTGGGTCGAGGAGGAAAATTCCCATGTCGGTTTGAACATAAATTTGACCTCCAAATTCAACGATATTTTTGGTACATCCTTCAGATAACACTGTTTTCCATTGTTGTGAAGAATGGCGATAAATATGCAGCATGGATTTGGACCATGTAAAAGTGTAATTCTGAGTTTTGGTTAATCCAATAAATTCAGTTGGGGACGAAATCCAGTTTTTAAAGTCTTTTAGAAAGTAAGCCCCATCAAGAAGTGAACCATACCAAATTCCTTGATTTTTGGAATCTACAGTTAGGCAAATTGGATAATGAATAAACTCATCGGAGGATATAGATATTTCTTTTTTTATGAAAGAATTATCAGACGGGTTGGATTGATGTTTCCAGATAAATCCGTTATTAAAGTTCAGGTGATTTCCCACTCCAATATATACCACATCGCGGTCTGCAGCAATGTCCCAAATTTGCAGCCATTGTTTGGATAAGTTGAGTTTAAAAGTAAATTCTTGTACGGTATTATTTTGATTTACAACAGAATATCCGTTTTTATCATTGCCAATGTACAATTGTTTGTTTACTTCCAGGTAAACCATATTATGGTGATTCCCCTTCATGATTTCTGGAGGTAGAAATTCATGTGAAGCAGGCTGCCATTTCTTGAGATTATCCCAAACGTAAATGTTTTTTGTTGTCGTGTAATGTGCAATACAGATTTTATTTCTCCAGGTAAATATGTCAATGGGTAAAATTGTTTTTCCGTTTTCTTGGGGAGATTCAAACGTCTTGTACAAGTTCAAGCTGCGAATTTCGAATGCACCTTCGCTGTATATCCCTACAATTTTATTTTGTAAAATACGTATCCGTCTAATTCCAGGTACTTCTTTTTGGTTGTAACGCTTATAAAGACTTCCTGAACTTCGATTAAAGATATATAAACCGGAATCGAATGTTCCAATATACAACCAATCTTTGAAGTGAATTACAGACCACACTTGTGCTCTTCCCACCGTTTTGGTGATATATTCATTTTTGGGAAGGTGGGTAGGTGAGATTTGAATTCCGGAAGTGGTTCCAATATAAACGCTGCCGGCATCATCCATACACACGGTTCGCACGGTGTTGGATGGCAATCCTTTATCAATGTGAAATTCTTTTCCTACAGAAGATTGTGCACGCGTATTAACTCCAATAATTAACAAGAAAGGCAACAATAACTTACGCAGATTAGGCATAATTTGAAGACTTTATTCAGGAGTTCAGCGAATATTAATGAATTAAAAATAGTTCTTTGGCAATGGCAAACGAGTGTTTAAACTCGTACTTGAGTGCCGAAGTTTAGAGTAGTTCTTGAAGTAATTTTTTACCCGTTTTAGATAAACCAATGAGTTGACCAGATTTTAAATTAATCTGACCACTTCTAAAACTCGAAATTTGTTGAATGGGAACTATGTAGGAACGATGCACCCGCACAAAATTTCTGGGTAGTTGACCTTCAATATTTTTCAGTGTTTTAGAAGCGATGTAGTTTTTAAACGGAGTAATAATTTTGGAATAAGCACCGCATGCTTCGATAAAGAGAATGTCATTAAATGGAATCATGATATTATCTCCACCGTCTTTGATGATTAAATGCTCACTATCTTTTTCAATTATCTCCTCGTTTGAAGTATTTTCCTCTAATAATTTTTCCAAGCGTTTGCGAAAACGTAAAATTTCGGTTTCATCAAGTGGCTTGAGTAAGTAATCAAAAATATTATTCTGAATGGCCGTAATCGCGTAATGCGAATGTGCACTGATCACAACAACTGGGATTTCGTTACTAATTTTAGGAGCAAAAGACAAACCATTTTCTCCTCGCAATTCTATATCAGTAAATACTATATCGGGTTGTAATTCATCAAATGCATTTTCTGCGTCTGCCAAACTGGCAACCGAATGCATTTCACCAATGATGTCACTCAAATATTCCTTAAAGTAGAATTCGATCATGGTTCGTCCGGAAAGTTCATCATCGATGATTAGTGCTCTCAGTTTTCCGTTCACTGTCATGGTTTTAAATTCGTTTTGAAAGTACCTCAAATGTAATGTTACTTTGCGATAAATGATTGAAATATTTTCACAAAATGAGAGAAACCGTGCTGAAATTTCGTTGCAAGGTGCGGAAGTGGTTAAATTGTCCCGCTTAAATACCCAAAATGAGGTAATTCCTGTTTTGTGGAATGTGGATGAACAATACTGGAATCGAGTATCTCCTATACTATTTCCATTGGTTGGAAAGGTTAAAGAAAATCAGTACCAAGTGGATGGAACACTATATTCGTTACCCCAACATGGATTTGCCCGAAATCAAATATTTGAGTGTATTGAAACAACCCGGAATTCGTGTAAATTGAAGCTGAAAAATACTCCCCAATCAGCAACTGTTTTCCCATTTGATTTTGAATTAACCGTTGAATACATTCTCGAAAATGAACAATTATTGGTGCGAAACACCGTTACAAATCCCTCACCGTCCAAATCCTTGTTTTATAGTATTGGTGCACACCCCGGTTTTCAATTGAATTTCCCATTGTCGGATTATCACATTGAATTGGAAAATATGCAAGGCCTACCGATAAAGGGTAGCTTCTCCTTTAATCGTTACCTAATAAAAAATGGATTATACACCGGTGAAACTGAAAATGTCCATTTTTTCAATGGGCAATTGAAGTTGAATAACGATTTGTTTTCCTCTGATGCCATCGTTTTCAAAAAAGAGGATATTGGGGGAGTTTCTATTTTTCGGGGGACAGAATTACTGGTGAATTTAAAATGCCAGCATGCACCGTATTGGGGAATTTGGACCAAACCGGGTGCTCCGTTTCTGTGTTTGGAGCCTTGGGATGGAATTGCCGATCATCAAGACCACGACTACAACTTCCTCAAGAAAGAAGGAATTATTCAATTGAATTCTTCAGAATCTCGATCTTTTGATTACTTGATTTCTTGGTAATAGCGTACGTAATTGAATTGAACTTCGGTAGCCGTTATATCATTCAGTTAAACTGCTAATACTTGACAAATCGAGTTGACTGGAAAGTGGGTTGAAAAAACGATGTACCGTTTCTGCCCGATTAATTTTTTGTGTTTCTGTTAGAACAATCTGACGAATTAACTCTATGCGTCTGGGTTTCTCAAAGGAATTATCCCAGGAAATAGAACCTAATAATTTACTCAATTGTTTTCGAATTTCGTTCGTTTTAACTTCATCCCAATTCTCAGGTAATGGCTCTGTGCTTGAAGATGGATTCAGTATTTTTTCAGCCAAACCTTGGAGGTAAATACTGCTAAATGGAATAAATAAGGTGAGTTCTTGGCCCAGTGACTCGTGTGGCATCCCCCAACAAAAAAAATCAGAATTTGGGATTCCCAAGTTCGTTGAAATTTGTTTTTCTGCGGATTCAATTTGAATTTTTACACCGCCAGAGTTGATGGTAAAATCTGCACGCCCAATCCATTGGAAGCGTTGCTGTTGTTCATCGAGTTTTACAATATCGTTGGTAGATAGCCACTGCTGGTTCGTCAATTCACAACATACTTCTAAGCACCCAATTTCATTGGTTTGAATTCGTGTATTGTCGGTTAAATGATACCATAAATCGCCCAACAACCTTCCCGCAAAATGCGAATAGGTTTCTGTCATGCCAAACGTATGCACAAATTGAATTCCGGGAAACTCATGAATCAACTGTTCTTCTATTTCTTGGGGGATTTCTCCTCCTCCGATAAGTATATTTCGGAATTGGGCTAATTTTCTTCTCGAGGTATCCTTCTTTAAAATATGAAATAGTTGGTGGGGTGTAAAAGAAGCAATTTTACAATCCATCGGAATATCTTCGTTTAATAGAGGATTGGAACTTGGTTCAACAATGAAAAACGGTTGATTCCAAACTAAACTCCGAATAATTTGCATGAAGCCACCCACTTTATTCAGGGGTAAACAAATGAGTTGTTTCTCCGGAATAGAAATAAAATGTTTAAGTGTTTGATGGGCGCTCCAAATGAGGGAGTCCTTTTCTAATTGAAATGTTTTCGGATTGCCAGTGCTACCCGAAGTGGTAATTTCAAATGTAGTTTGCCCCGCATTCCAGCGTTCAATAATAATTTCGGCTTTTTGTTTATTGGTTAAAACTACATTCTCTTCCATTTCTCTATTTCGGGGTAGCAAATTTACCTATATAACCGCAATGAAAATTAGGCAAACTAACTAAACGCATACTCTTTTAACAGATTTACACATTGGTCTATTTCATTTCGGGTGTTGTAATAATGGGTAGAAATTCGGATGGAATCCAAACCATTTTCTGCTACATGACGCAAAATGATTCCTTTGGAACGAGCATGATTAACGAATCCTGAATTGGGATTTTCTTTTTTGGTTTTTTGGGTGTTGATTTTGAAACCAATTTGTGCACCTCTGGAAATATCTTCGGTAGGAGTAAGCATTTGAATTCCGTCGCCAATGGCCAATAGTTGCTCTTGTAAATAGCCTGACAACGACTTTACTTGATTTTCTATATTCTTGGGACCAATTTTCTGGTACAATTCCAGTGATTTTTCTGCACTTACCCAAAGTGGACCAGCAAATGTGCCATAGCTATATCTCGATGCTTTGTTTATAGGATCGGAGAGCATAGGTGGAATTTGATTCATATTAAAATTATCCAAGCTATAGGCTGCCACATGGGTGATTTTGGTTTGAGATAACCGCTCTTCGTTGATGTATAACCAGCCAGTTCCTATGGGTCCTAGTACCCATTTGTGAAAACATCCAGCGTAATAATCACAACCTAAATCTTTTACATTGAATTCAATCATTCCTAGTGGATGGGCTCCATCTACACAGGAAATGATGTTCTTGGAACGGGCAATGGAACACATTTCTTTGATGGGCAAAATTTGTCCAATGGTGCAGGGAATGTGTGGGATTGCAAAGGCTCTGGTTTTTGAAGTAAGAGCTTTTTCAAATCGATTCAATGTTTCTGCTGCCGTTGACCCAATTTCAAAGGTTTTTATTACGATTCCGTCGAGTTTTGCACGATGCAACCAAGGAGCACAACCGCCAACGTGCTCGTGTGTAGTCATCAGAACTTCGTCGCCTTTTTTTAAGGGAATTCCCCAACAAATATGATTGATTCCTTCGCTAACGTTTTTGGTGATTCCAATTTCGTGGGCTTTTGCACCAACTATATTCGCTAATGCAGCTTCTAAAGAACCATTATGTGCGGGATAGGCTGCGTTTTCGGCAATGTTCTTGTATTCATTTTGAACGGCTTGTAGCACTGGATAAGGGGTAATTCCCATGGTTCCATTATTTAGAAAAATTCGATCTGATTTCAATGGAAATAGTTCACGAAGTGCCTCAAAATGAAGGGGTCCCATATCGGACTGGTTTCCATTGAGAAAGGATTCAAATGCCCATTTAGCTTGCGCATCTTGTACGGAGCTAGCAGCAGCCAAACTTCCCCCGAAAAATAAAAATGAACGACGTTTCATAGCAATCGATTGGTGAAGGTGCAAGATACGTTTTTTAGATGTATTTTTGCATTTTGGCCCATTTTGCAACATGAAGCCATAGAAAATTGCTATATATTGTAAATCAATCGAATAAGGAATAGACAAGGATATGAATGTTTTAGGGATAATGAGCGGATCGAGCATGGACGGTATCGATTTGGCGTTGTGTAAAGTGGAAAAAGTAGGGAGTCAGTTTACAACAGAGATTTTGAAGGCCATAACCATTCCAATGAATGAAACATGGAGAGTGCGATTGTCGCAAGTGAAATATCAAACCCCAGAAGTATACGCGAAAACCGATATATTTTTCGGCAGATATTTGGGAGAATTGGCCGATGCATTTCGAAAGGAAACGGGATTGCACATTGACTTAGTGGCGTCTCATGGACATACGGTTTTTCACAACCCGCACAAATGGATGACCTCACAAATTGGAGATGGAGCTACACTTTATGGTACATGTGGAATTCCAGCAGTTACTAATTTCAGACGCGCCGATGTTGCAGCTGGAGGACAAGGTGCTCCTTTGGTTACTTTGGGCGATGAGATGCTCTTCAACGATTACGACGTTTGCTTGAATTTGGGCGGTTTTTGTAATATTTCTATGAAAACACCAGCGGGTCGTGTAGCCTTTGATGTTGCACCCTGCAACATAGTATTAAATCGCCTAGCTCGTGAAAAGAAGTTAAAATACGATGAGAATGGAGCTATAGCGGAAAGTGGGAGTGTGATATATCCGTTATTGGAACAATTAAATCAAATTTCATTTTACCAAAAATCAGCGCCCAAAAGCTTGGGAAGAGAATGGATAAATAAAGAATTCTGGCACATTGTGCGGGATTTTGATGATTATTCTGTTGAGGATCGCATGAAAACTTTGGTGATGCACATTGCGGTTCAAATTGCCAACGCAATTGAAAAATATTCGGATAAATCACTTTCTGAATTGAAGGTTTTTGTTACCGGTGGTGGTGCTTTCAATCAAACATTAATGGATTATATCACATCGGAATCGGATGCACAAATTGTGGTACCCGAAGCAGAGATAGTAAATTTCAAAGAAGCGATGGTATTTGCGTTATTGGGTGCCATGAGAGTTCATGGAGTTCCTAATGTGATGCACGAAAGTACAGGTGCAAAAGTGCCTGTTATTGCCGGGTCGTTAGATGGTTTTATGCATTTGAATTAATCAATAATATATCCCTCGAAACGAAAAAAATAACGAGAACAACAGTATAACTTGCTCAAAACGAGATAACGTCCCCCAAAAAGAAAAAGGTGCATCCTATTTTACTGCATCAATTTCACACAAAAAATATTTTAAACGAATAAATCAACCCTATTATTTAATATACCGTGAAACTAGAAAAGCTGATCGACAAATTTGAAAACAAGCAACCTGAAATCGTGTTTGCTTGGAAAGATTCTGAAACCGAAGCCGAAGGCTGGGTGGTAATAAATTCCTTGAGAAATGGTGCTGCCGGTGGTGGTACGCGCATGCGCAAAGGATTGAATAAGCGCGAAGTTGAGAGCTTAGCAAAAACAATGGAAGTCAAATTCACGGTTGCAGGACCTCCCATTGGTGGTGCTAAATCGGGGATCAATTTCGATCCAGCTGATCCACGTAAAAAGGATGTTTTAAAACGGTGGTATAAAGCTGTTCGTCCATTGTTGAAAAACTATTATGGAACTGGTGGTGACTTGAACGTGGATGAAATTCACGAAGTAATTCCAATGACCGCTGATTTAGGGATTTTACATCCCCAAGAAGGTGTAGTGAATGGACATTTAACGTCCTACACTCCGGAAGAGCGTTTGAAGGCTATTTCGCGCCTACAAGAAGGGGTATTGTTGCCAATTACCGATGAACGATTAACTCCAGATGTGGCCAAGAAATTTACCATTGCCGATATGATTACAGGTTGGGGTGTTGCCGAAGGTGTGCGACATTACTACGAAGTATACGGCGGTTTTATGAACAACAAATTAGCTATTATTCAAGGCTGGGGAAATGTGGCTGCTGCTGCGGCATTTTATTTAACCAAATACGGAGTTCGTATCGGAGGTATTATTGATCGCAACGGTGGAATCATTTCAAAGCAAGGTTTGGGATATGAAGAAGTAGTGGAGTTATTTTTAACTCGCGACGGAAATGCGTTAAATGCTCCCAATATGTTGTCGTTTGATGAAGTAAATGCTCAAATTTGGGATTTGCCAGCAGAGATTTTTATTCCTGGTGCTGCTTCGCGTTTGGTTACAGAGGATCAGGTAAATCGTATGGCAAAATCTGGCATAGAAGTGATTTCTTGTGGAGCAAATGTTCCATTCGCAGATGCTGAAATTTTCATGGGTCCCATCAGTAAATTGGCGGACTCGCAAATGGCGGTAATTCCAGATTTTATTGCCAATTGTGGTATGGCACGAGTATTTGGTTATTTGATGAAACAAGATGCCGAGCTTACCGATGTGGCTATTTTCAAGGATGTAAGCAATATTATTCGCAGTGCTGTGATGCGCGTGCATCAATTCAATCCAAAAACAACGGGAATATCTGCCAAGGCATTGGAAATGTCGTTGACGGATTTAGTAGGGTAATTTTTGGGTTTCTGGGGATGATGATTCTGCTCGATGCACAATTTATGCTCGGAAAGAAAATTGTCTCATTTGAAAACGCATAGTTACGGAATGTGCTCATGATTCTTAATTAGAAATGTGCTCATGGTTGTTGACTGAAATTGTCTATAGGATAACGTTCATCAGTAAAGTTATAATATAGGTTTCTTATAAAAGACAGATTAAGTGTAAGAATATTGATTAAAACAGAAGACAAGTAATCAATTAATTTAAAATAAATGAAAAAACACAGTACAAGCATTACCGAACGATTTTGTAAATACGTGCAGGTAGATACACAAAGTGATCCAGAATCAACAACGTTTCCAAGTACAGAGAAACAAAAGGATTTGAGCAGAATCCTAGTTCAGGAACTGTTAGAAATGGGCTTGGAAGATGCACATTTGGATGAGTATGGATATGTATATGCTACGCTTAAATCCAATGTAAATCATCAAGTACCTGTAATTTGCTATTGTTCGCATGTGGATACATCACCGGATTGCACGGGCGCTGGTGTGAAACCCATAATCCATAAGAATTACCAAGGACAAGATTTGATTTTACCGGATGACATTTCCCAGGTTATTCGCACTTCGGAACACCCGTATTTATTGGAAAAAATTGGTGAAGATATCATTACTGCTTCGGGAACAACACTATTGGGCGCCGACGACAAAGCAGGTGTGGCAGTGATTATGGATTGCATACAAAGATTTGTAAATAATCCAGAATTACCCCACGGTGATATTCGTGTGTTGTTCACCCCCGATGAGGAAATTGGCCGGGGTGTAGATCATGTTGACATCAAAAAATTGGGTGCCGACGTGGGATATACGTTGGATGCAGGTGAGCGCGGTTGTTATGAAGATGAAACTTTCAGTGCTGATGGCGCAACGGTGAATTTTTATGGTATTTCAGCGCATCCAGGTTATGCTAAAGACAAGTTGGTGAATGCATTGAAAA
>CAYPYX010000057.1:0-14359 GCA_964415065.1 uncultured Rhizobium sp. | reverse complement strand
ATTCTGGCAATGCTTTCAATACCAAATCCATATTTTTTCTAGGACTGATTTTTGCCGCACAAAAAATATATTTGGTTGGCAACTTATTAACTAAATTCGACGGTGCTGCCAGGCACCCTTGAAATTTCTCCAATTCAATTGATGCTTTTTCACATTGCATTTTTACATCATCACTTTTTTTATCTATTTCTCTAATTTTCTGAACACTGGGAGTATTTTCTTTGTAACATGTGGCGGATTTATTTGATTCCGAATCATTTTGAAATAATTCAAGACTATTTGAACTGAAAAAGAAATCTTCTGAAACCCCTTCATGAATAACTTCGATTTTACTCGTTATATTGATCTTAAATTCTTTTAAGACATATTCTATTAACTCCATTGCGGTGTAATTCGAAACACAAATTATTCCCTTAGATTCAAAAACAGCTTGTTTTAATGCTTTGCGCATCAACCAAGGCGGATTTTGAGGAAAGTACTCTGGATGTGTTAAACAACCTAAATCGTGGATAGTAACTATCCATTTACCGGATGTTCGAATCGGATAACCCAATGATAAACAATGCACGAGATCCCAGGTCTCTCCCGCAATTTTTTCAATTTTAGGACCTCTCAAATAAGTCCATAGAAACGGCGTCAATTTTCTTCCTGTTCGAAGAAGTTTTAAAGATCCTTTACTGATTAATTCATTTAAATGTACATTGGGCAAATCGCTCCAAGCGGCAACAACTTGCAATTTAAACTCCCTACTTTTAGGATAACATGTATTTAGTCGCAAAAATAATTCCTGAGCATATCGGGAAATTCCATGTCCTTTTTGAGAAGCAAATTGATTCGAAAACAAGGCAATTTTCATAGTGGATGAATCATTTATTTGGGAATAAATACCCTTAAAAACTGTTTAATTACTGAAAAACTTAAAGGATAAATTAACACCGACAACCAAGCGAAGAAAATTGCATTTTTACGATTATTCTTATAATGAAATTCCACTGCGCTTCTTCTTTTAAAATAAAAAGCCAGAGCTTTAAATTGAATTATTAATGGTAAACTCGAAATATGCACTCGATATTTATTTCGTATGTATTTATACGCAATAATTTCGTTGTCTGGATTGGTTGAAGTCCGCTCATTTTGATGTTCTCCGTAGAAAACTAAATTTTCTGAAACACAATCAAAATCAAAACGTGTAGAAATCCTCAACCACATTTCCCAGTCTTGACGTGCCTTTAAAAATTCGTCAAACATTCCAATGTTTTTGAATACAGATCGTTTAATCAAATAACAAGATGTAGGTGCGGTAACATCTTCAACTAGTAATTTTGAAAGTAAATTCCCACTGGGAAAAAGGAATTTTCGACTCGCCTGAATTAGTTCACCTGTGTTTAAATTCTCATGAATTAACCCACAATAAACGGCAGCAGCTGTACTATTTGAATTGAATACCGAAATTTGTTTCTCTAACTTTTGGGGATGCCATCGATCATCGGAATCTAAGAATGCAATGAAATCACCTTTAGAAAACCGAATGCCGTTATTTCGAGCAGCATTTCCACCGGAATTTACTTGATAGTAGTACTTCAAAAAAACCGAGGTTTTCAATGGCCCTTTAATTGAAATGGTAAAAACAGGTTCCTCAAATAGCGAGGGCAATTCAGAAAAACTTGAACTTTCTATGAGCTCATCCAAATACTCCGTAAAGCCACTTACAAACCTATTTTGTTTATTCAAACTTGAATTCGTTTCATTGTTTAAAACAAAATTGAATTTTTCATTGAGCCAAAAATCATTCTCTTCAGAAGAATAAACTTCAATGATTTTTAGAAAGGTTTGGTCTGTAGAACCATCATCCACGAGAATTATTTCAAATACGGGATAGGTTTGTTCGATCACACTATCAATAGCTCTAAAAACCCATTTTGAACGATTATAACTAGGAATAATGACTGAAATGGAATCTTGATTCATTAGGGAATTTCTATTTTACTGCGATCAACTCGGTTCTGTTCATCCCACAAAATCATAGCAGCTTTCATTTTTGCCATGCTTGAATGTAAAGCCCAAAATAAGCCCAATTTCCCGTCTAAATACCCCTTTTTAACAATAAATTTCTTTAAAATTTCTATTACCCCAAGATGAAGAATCCTCCATATTTTCATGCTTTTATGTGTCCTTCTTAACTCATTGGTAATTTCAACCAAATATCGATTCGATTTTGTTAACCTTTCTTTGTAATCATCATCATTTAGGTGAATCATTTTATATTGAAGTTGACCCACTTTAGCGTTCGAATTCAACTCTATTTTTTCATGATATAGGCCAGAAAATTTCAAAACCTCTCTTTGAGCTAAGTGAATTTGATTCCAATCCGCCCAACCACCGCCTTTCATGGGTCGATTTAAAAAATAGTTTATTCGTCCAAATTTATAGGCGTTATATTCTGTTTTTGAAATCGCCTCTATTATTTCAAATTTCAATCCCGATGAAACACGCTCATCAATATCCATATGCAGCAACCATTCGGATGAGGCCACATTGATTCCCTTATTACGTTGATCTGCAAAATACTCGCCCGATTTTCTTGGACTGACAATAAACTTAACCAAAGGATTGTTCATCTGCATCAACAATTCCTTTGTATTATCCGTGGAACCGTCGTCAACAATGATAATTTCGTGAACCCAATCACATAAATTATTTATAAACCCTTCAATGTCTCTTGATTCATTGTAACAAATAGCAACTACACCTATTTTAATCTCCATAATTGTAACATTTTTATTTTTAGAGGTTTGACTATTCGGTTCAAGAATCGATGAATATTTATCGCGATTTTGCCTTTTAAAATTCGTTTATATCGAGTCCAAAGGGGTTCTCTGAGTTTATTATCATTTTGCAACTCCCCTAAACTGTAACCAAATTTTAATGCAACAGCTTTTGCTTCCTCATTTAGTTGAAAGTCAAAAAATTTATCTGACTTCCATTTTTCCATAGAATCTCTGTGCGACAATTTTCCTAATTCTGAAATACAACTTATTTTCAACCAATTACAAATACTTTCAAATTGAATTTCGGGTTGTTGAATCAGATCTTCATATCGAATTGATATCCATTGATCCGAATTTAATTCTTTCAAAAAATTTGATAAATTCCCCATTAACTCCATCCAACCAACCTGTCTTTTAACTGGATCCGTATAAAACAATTTTTGAGCAGAATACATTATGGAAAGTGGATTTCGAACTAGCACTAAAATTTTAACATTATACTTAGTGTGACGAATCCAATCTAATAGCAATTCCAAAGCTCTCGGAGATGCCAAAATTTGAGGGGATTTTTCAAAAAAAACCGTTTCTGTTAAATTATCACACAAGCGATCCCAACCTTTGAAAATCAACTCTTCCAGATTCTTTTCGATATCTGAAATTCTTACATCATTTTTAATCAACAATTCTTTTAGGAGCACTTCTGCGTTTTTCCTATTTCCATAGGAACTCAATATTCTTTTTTCATTTGTTTTAGGGATGCTATTTTCAAACTTGCTATATTGACTATCACTCAAAATCCTAGCACTTTTAGTCCAAAAATGCGTCTCTAAATACGTATGAGGACTGTATTTCACAGTTTGAATTTGGGGGTGCTGCAATAATTCTTTTTGCATCAATGTAGACCCACTTCTCTTATCTGAAAGCAGAATTAGAACCGTTTTAGAAGTTTCATTAATCATTTTTGGATTCTTGAATATTTGAAATAACTTCAGGTTTCGACAACACTTTACGCTCTAGGATAAAAGGATACTTAGCAAAAGCGAAAATTAAAAAAAACATATATGCACCATTTGGACTCGATATCATTCCATGAGCAAAAAAACTCCACACTATTACTGGTATAATTACCAATCCAATTTTTAAATCCGAAAATGATTTTATTATTAGAAAAATCAATATCAATAAATACAACAGAGCTACAAAAAAACCATTCATATAAAACGCACGACCAAATAGTGAATGATCGGGTGGATTGAATTTCAGATTAACAAATGGTATACTCTCTTTACTCTTTGTTGTATTCATTGTTTCACCGATAAATAAAAAAATGGGCTTATTAGTTAGCGTTTGAAAAGGCTTCGTATAAGATTCAAATCGTTCATTTTTACCATGAGTATAATTGTCTGACTCATCATCTGCTTGAAAAAATGCTGTTTCTAATCGCTTGAAATTAAATATATCTGATTTCTCAACTAATTGATTCCATAAAAGTGAAATTACAAATAGTCCAGATACTAGTAGCGTTTTCAGCAATCTGTTTCCACTATACTTCATAAAATAAACCAATAACATAATCAACAAAGAGATAGTAACTGTGCGGCTGTAGGTTGTAATAGCGCCGGCCAACAAAACAGGAATAATAATATTCAAATATTTTATTGGACTATTGTAATGGTTCAGATACAACAAAATCCCAATACTCATTAAAATCAATACACCAGTCACATTAGAAACCCCAATTATACTTAATGATCGTATGGCTTCCTCTACAACTCCTTTTTTTTCAAATTGCTTTTCTATTGAGGGATATAAAAAAGGATAGGAAATTAAACTCTTTACGATACCTCGGGTTGCTGGAATGCTACTAAAAACAGAAGTTAGAGAAGTAAATATCGCAGCAATTATTAATGTTTTCTGGGATCTATCTGATCTCAAATTAATTAACACATAGGGCATGAGAGGTATACTTAACAAAGGCAATCCATGTCGAATACTGATGTAAATCACATTGCTTAAATCCCCAGTAAAAAATAGAAAAACAAGTTGATGTAAAATAAACAGTGAGAGTAAACCAATACTAATCCATTTTAGTTTAATAAATCCTCGATTTCGATGCTTGTACCATATGTAAATCACAACGAGATCAATGATATATATGGGCAAAGGACCTATTTTCAAATTGAGCTTAGGCAATGCAAATAGCAAAACAATGAACACTCTTTCAGCCCATTGATCAATAAGAACATTGATTTTTTTACTATTTGGAATAATGTTTGTCAATGATAATTTTATCTTTAATTAAAACTTGATTTAATAGTTCTGGTGAATAAAAGTCGATATATCTAAGATTTGAATTTTGAGTTTGATTTACTTTATCTGTTTTTATTTTAAATTCATTGGATACTTGTTCACCTGATCTTCTAAGCACTTCAATCACCTTATTAAAATCCTCATTCAAATATTCCTGTCGGATAAAATGGTCAACCATTCGCTTTGAGGATACATCAAAGCAAAATGAATTAGAGATTTCAATTTCCGAACTAAAATCATTGAATTCTGAAGATTTAAATTTGCGCTTAATAACAATGGTTTTGCGTGGGAAATAATACTGCTGCAAATATCGATGTGTGTAAAACCCAAACTCTAAATCCTTTGTGGGAACTGTCCCTAAATCTAAATGAGAGTTGAAACTATGAATAGCCGAAAACCATTTTTGAAAATTATCGACATTTTGGCTATCGCTGTAATACTCTTTCCAGGGATAGCTTTTTTTAAGGATGTTTTTGTTTTTCAGAAAGGACCAAGAATTACTTTTCAAATGCTTAAAAACAGAGGAAATATTAGATTTACTTTTAACTAACCGATGATACAATCCTCCTTTACCTTCGCAACCATATTTCCAAAGAGATACATAAAAATCAATTGGATGTCGAATAGATCCAATAATTATAAGTTGATTTTGCTTTTTGTTTAAGTCCTGTATACCGGAATGTTTTTTACCAATCGATTGAGAATCTGGCAAACAACGCAGTAATTCTCTACTAATAAATGTACCTGCTGTTTTTTGTAAATGGATGTATACAAATCTATTACCGACTATCATAATTTCAGTTCTTCATAAAGTAATAAGTGCTCTTGTAGGGTATATTCTATGCTGAACTCTTCAGCCTTTTTTCTACACAATTCACCCAAACTATTCCTCATCGAGAAACTACTATTTTCAAAAAACAACAATGCGGCTAAAATCTGCTCTTGGGAATTCGGTGAAACTATTAAATCTTGGGGATAGTCATTTGGAATTAATTCCTTTAATCCTGGAACATTTGAATATATTAGGGGTATTCCGTAATTCATGGCTTCCAAAGCTGCCAATCCAAATCCCTCAAATAATGATATAGCCAAATAGATATCGGAGTTTAAGAATAATGAACTTAAATCATTCACATGTCCGAGAAATTTAATTTCATTTTCTAGATGTCCACTTTGCACTTGTTTTCTGAGTATAAGTTCTAAGTTTTCAGAACCAGCGTTTTCCCCTGAGCCTGCAATTGAATACTCGAAGGAGATCCCTTTATCTCTCAACATTGAAAGTACGGATATGGCCATAGAATAATTTTTAGCTGAAACCAATCTTCCTACAGTTAAAATTCGCAATTTAGGTTCGGTTCTTATTTGATGCTTATTAACAACTGTTTGAATGGATGAATCCACATAATTGGATGATTCCGTTTTAATATCGGAAAATGAATACTCTTTCAACTGAGGAGAAATATTCAAATTAATTCCATTTGAAATAACTCGAGTTTTACGAACTAAAGAGGGATAATAATTTAATAGTTCAAATTTTACTCCATTGGATACACAAACTATTAAATCAATTTGACTGTACATCAAGCGATCGATCCATTTTCCTAACCAATGATTTCGGCGCTTATTATAAGTTGAATGTTCTGTAAAAACATGTTTAATATCATTTCTTCCAGTAATCAATCGCGCAATTCCCACGTAAAATGCGGTAGGAAATAAATGTGAGTGTACAACCGAATTTAACTCCACATTTTTAATAAACTGATGAACTGCGAAATATGCTTGAAAGGAATAAATATTGGATATTCCCCAGCCTATCGCATTCCCAAACGTATTTTCAGTTGAATTACAAATTCCAATTGTAGTGATTAGATAGTTTACCTGAATATTTTCATTATTACCCTTTATGCTTGAATCTGATACACGACCAGAAGACTGATTAGAATCAGAGTTATAGTACTTTCTGCCAACAAATAAATGAGAAACTAAAGTTTCAGCTCCTCCAATGCCTTCTGTAAAATTATGTATGAGTTGATATATCATAATTTCCATTTTATCAGCTTTGATTTAGCTCGTTTCAACAGACTTGGCTTGAATACCGGCATAGGTTGAAAATTTTCTATACTCTGAACAGTATATTTATTGAAAGAACCTTTATTTGCTTCACAGTTCTCAAAAACTTCTACATACTTTTTTACACACTCAGCAGTCGCAAACCTCATCTGAGAACTAAATTGAATATCATGCTTCATGCTGGTCAACAATTCACGATTCTCATTCAGTAATTTTATACTATTTACTAAATGCTTATAATCTTTAATTTCACTTAAAAATCCTGTGTGTTTATCTTCAATAATAAAATCCGTAATACCAGGAATCAACCAACTAACGGGTATACACCCCGATACCATGGCTTCTAATAATGAGTTAGGACATCCCTCAAAATGCGATAAAAAAATATAAATATCCGATTGTTGAAGTCTAGTGATTACCTCATTTCGGTTTAACATTCCGCAGAAATGAACCTCTTTTTCAATGAATGGTTTTAACTTTTTCTTCAATTCAGCCTCATCCCTTCCCTTGCCCACTATACTTAATTCGAATTCTATTTTCTCTCTAGCTAAAAGTTTAACGATTTTAGGAATGTACAGAACCCCTTTTTGATTATGTTCTAGCCTACCCACAAAAATCAATTTTAATGGCTCTACAGCTTTTTGGGGTTTGGGTTCAGTTAGAAACTTGTTGTGGGCATAATCTTCAATCTTGACGCCATTCGGAATCACCGTAATTTGAGATGAATCTACACCATAATCTGTTTCTAAATCCCACTTTAGCCTAGGTGTAAGCGCAATAAAATGATTGATACGTTGTTTGGAATAAGTAGCGAAATGATATCCCTCTTCAAACGCATTAGCCGCTCGAGTAACCACAAGAATATGTTTAGGCAAATAAGGAATAGAGTTTAATATGGGAATCGAATTCACAGCCATTACAATGTCTACTCCGATTTCCTTACACCAATTTAGGAATCCAATAGTAAGTAATTTTGGATTCGTTTCCTCCTGCAACAATGAAACTACCCCTTCAACAACATGCTCGGGCATCATGATGGAATGTTCTTGCTTCCCTAAAACCACGCAAAACATCTCAATTCCAAATTGTTTGAACATTTCTCTTTGATTTCGAAAAAACGTGTATGTTCCTCCATCTTTGGGAATGCTACCATAGGCCAATATTCTTTTTTTTGAGGATGATTTCATAGCATACGCTTAATTTAAAAACTTGGAATGTCCAAACAAAAAAGTAACAATCCGTATTATACGGTCAGTAGTTTGGGTAGAATTCAAATTATTACGGGATTCTATTTTTACAGATTTCCCGGAATATGATTTTATCCAACGATTGCCTACAAATACATGTTGCTTGGAAATATCAACTGTACGTTTTTCAATAATTTCTTGTAACAATTTCCTGTTATCTAATGAATCTATTTTAAGATATTCCAAAAGTGCCATCCAAGTATTTTCATTTAATTCTGAAATGCTTTTGTAGGAAAAAGTAAATGCCTTCATTTTTTCAGCAGTTCTTAATTCAGAAGAAAACCGTAAATTCACATATATAGCCTCTCGAATTTTTTTAAATGGTAAAAAATTCCTTGTTTTTTTGGGGCGCTTGATGTTTGAATAATATACTTCTGATATTGGGCGTATGAGATGTATTGATTTGATTTCCAGTCGTGAATCACATTTCAACAATTCTAATCTCTCAGAAGACTTTGACAAATCAATAACTATTTGATTTTCATCGGCATGAGATAGAAAAAAATGGACATTCCATTCTAAATATTTGGCTAGTTCATGCTTTTTATAAAGAAATTTCAAAGGCAGTCCTATCAGAAGATAAAACTTCTTCCAACTCCATCCTCTACTATCGAATAATTGGCGTTTACGAGAGTATGAAAATCCTAATTCATTGAATCGGGCTATTGAGTTAATATAAAATTGGCAGTCTTCCAACCTAGATCCACAACTACAAATTGATTTAGGATTGTAATCATGGCTTATGTTAATAATTTCACCCAAATTGACAAACGGTTGAAAGGTTCCGAGTAGAAAACCGAAGATAGTGCTTCCGGAAAAAGCAGACCCCAATACATATACTACCTGTTTTTTATTTTGCATAACTCAATTCTCTTAATATTCTGTGAGCCATTTTAGAGGTAGAAAACTCCTTTTCCACCATGTTTCTTCCCCGTTCTGCAAATCGCAATCTTAATGCTTCAGACTGCATGAGCTCAAACAAATAATTTTCCCATTCTTCCGTGTTATTTGCAATAAAACCAGTTTCTCCGTGTCTCACAATTAGTTTGTTTATAGAAATATCACTGCTAACAACAGGAATTCCAGAAGCTAAATATTCTAGTGCTTTAAATCCACATTTATAAAGATTTTCATTTTTGGGCAATAATGGATAAACTCCAATATTCACATCTGCTAAAGCCTCATTCACTTTTTCTGTATCCCCCCAGTCAATTGAATCTACATATTGAACATCCAATCCTTTTAAATCGCTAAAGCGATTTTTCATTTCATCTTGACCAATGGTTCCTATCAGTTTTAATCGAATGCGGATTCCTGTACTCAAAATTGATTTCAATGGTGGTAATAGTACCTCCAATAAATCTTGGGAATAAAATTTCGCATTACCAATCCATCCAATGGTAACCATTCTGATAGAATTTTTATTCCGTAGATCAAACCTATACTTTTCGCATGATATACCTGTTGGAATTAACACTGCTTTGCCCCCAGCATTTTCAACCAGTAATTTTAAATTATCACTTCCTGCGAAAACCACATGGCAGGTATTTACCATTTTTTTAAAATTTTTGAGTGTATTAACATCGTTATTAAAAGAAGGATAATCATCAATATCGAGAACAATAATTTTGCCATACCACTTCAGAATTCGTGCTAATGTTACGTGAAAACGTGAAAATGTTTTTTGAAATACTATTGTGTTGTATTTCAAAGAATTAAATCCTCCTTTAATAAAAAGAGACCATACGTGATTATATATTCCAAATCCAGTTTTTACTTTTAATTTTTGCAATTCTTCCAAAATCCAAAAACCGCGTACTCTTGAACTGGCCTTTTGAACATCCCCTAACATAAAAAAGAAAATACTCAATGATTTATTGCTCATGATTAGATTCTTGGGATTTCAATTCGATTTCATAGAGATTTTGCCAAGTTCTCTGAACAAACGGCGCTAAAATAAGAGCATCTAGAAGGGAGTCTTTTGCCCAAATCCATCGCGTATCATACTTAATTTGATATGATTTATGACGGATTTTATTTCCAATTAATTGATGAACAAAGTAATCGGAAACACTGGGTCTTTTATCTAAAAAATGGAGTTTCGATTTTAAGAAATTCAGTGTATTTGCTGGTTCAAATACTAGGGATTCATATAAAACTACATTGACTTTAGGATTAGATAGAAAAACTTCATTTATTCGGGTCCAACTTCTCAAAAATCGATATCGAATTTTCATTTTCTGAAACCAATTAGTATCCTCCCCCTTCTTTTGTAACCTTCGACGCAGCGCACTGTTCATCCAGGAACGCGGATTCTTTGAGACCAAAATCAACTCCGGTTGAAGAGTTATTATTTCTTGAAAGGCTTGGGGATACTTTGAGCTATCTGAAATTACCTCTACTTCGGGATATAAATCATGAACTGATTCTATTAAAATTCGATAGGCTTCGAAATATGTTTTAACATTGGATTTGGACCAGTTGTTAATTATCGATGTCCAAATACAATTCGCCTGATCATTACATGAACACGTATAATTTTGTATTTCTTTGCGAATAAATACTTGAAACGAATAATAAATTTCACCCAACGCTAATACGTTCATTTCTCTCGATAGAAACTGCTCAAAAATTGTGGTACCAGAATGGGCATTCCCGCCGATGAATATAATTTTCATTTAAATTTTTTGAGCGTTTAACATGGAATAAAAGCGACTATGTTTGTCTGAACTTAAATCATTAAAACTACCCGCTTCAATAATTTTACCTGCATCCATAACCACAATTCGATCTGCATTTTTAATGGTGACTAAACGATGTGCAATAACAATAACCGTCAATTTCCCTTGCAGTCGGTCTATGGCTTCTTGAATAATCATTTCTGACTCCACATCGAGGGCACTTGTAGCCTCGTCTAAAATTAACAGTTGCGGATTTTTGTATAACTCACGTGCAATTGAAATCCTTTGTTTTTGACCTCCAGAAATTCGAATACCTCGTTCTCCAATTTGAGTATCTAATCCATTCTCGAGTGTCTCAATAAAAGTCCAAACATTTGCCTGTAAACATGCGTTCTTTACGCGTTCGATGTCTGGGCTTTCTTCAAATAAAACAATGTTGTTCAGCAAGGAATCATCAAACAATGAAACATCTTGACTTACATACCCTATTTTATTTCGTAAAGAGTTTAATCGTATATTTTTTAAGGATTTTTGATTAAATGTAATATCCCCTTTTTGAGCACGATGTACACCCAACAACAATTCTATGAGTGTGGATTTTCCGCTCCCAGAAGTACCTACTAATGCTAAGACTTGATTGTTTTCAATTATTAATTTTTCTATGGATAAATTAAAACTCGGATTCGAATCGAAGGCAAATTCAATAGATTTGAACTCAATATTTGATTTCAAATCTTCAGCGGTTAAATCCGTAGATCCATCTGTAATTCTATTTAATTTCAATTGTGAAAACTCTTCATCTACCGATTCTATCATTCCAACAGATGTAAGTAATAATTGGAAATTATTTTGAATGAACATCAATTGATTTACAGCACGATAAAAGAGAATCAATACAAGCAAAATCGAAGAAATGGAATTTTGAAATAGTTGCGTTTCTATAAAAATCAACAATATTAACAAAGCTACCGTAACGAGTTCACGTGTAGATCTAGAAAACACATTTGCGGTTTGTGTCCGGAAATGCATTGCGGTTATCTTATTCACGCTTTTTTTATACTTTACGGATAACCTATTGAACATGCCTGTGGCCATTAAGTATTTAAATGAACCAATAGATTGAATAGCATTTTGCGAATTAATTTTCTCTTCACTTGCAATCTTCTTCGACAATTTTTTCACGTACTTCGTTATTCGGGATAACAACAATACTGCGGTCCCACCAAACAAAGCCGCAATTATAGAAATCCTAAAAGACAAACTCGCTGCTAAAAAAATGTAATACGATGCCATAAATGCAGTTGTAATCACAGCGATAAATATATTGAATGAAGCAATCATCCGATTTACATGATCACTCAATATGGTCACAAAATGGCCGGAGTTTTTACTGGAAAAATAACCAAACTCAACATTCATTATTCCTTCTAATAGTCCGAGCTTGAGTTTCCTGTATAGTTCTTTGTACAATCGACTCTGAAAATATCCACTAATCATTTTGATCAATGCCTTAACTGTGAACACTATAAACATGAATACCAGGATACCTTTTAGTTCAAATGAGACACCTAGAAGTTGCAATACATGAACAACTAAACTTGGAAGCTGAGTTTCAGGTTTACCGCTATCAATACCCTCTAATATCGGCAACATTAGCGTTATCCCAAAACCATCAATAATTGCAATTAATACAG
Organism: uncultured Rhizobium sp.; assembly: GCA_964415065.1. Classification (GTDB taxonomy): domain Bacteria; phylum Bacteroidota; class Bacteroidia; order NS11-12g; family UBA955; genus VMCP01. The sequence goes on along the minus strand of CAYPYX010000057.1, from coordinate 1,589 downwards.
ACAATAGGATCAGAGAATACACCTTCAAACCCAAATGCTTGGAATAAACTTTAATCAGGTAAACTAGTGTTTTCAAAATTAGTCAAATGCTTAGGTTGAAGAAGGAAGTCATCCTTTATTAAATCTAACAACTGACCAAGTGCTCAACTTATATCAGAATAGATTCAGCTCGCAAGTTCTGAGGGCAATTTCATTTTAATATAAAATCAATGATAAATTAACATTAATTCGACTTCTAAAAATCAGAACATACGGTTCATATGAATTAAAAAAGTAAGATTGATTAAACTGATTTAAATTCTTCTATGAAGTTATTGGGCATTCCATTTTTTAAACCATTCACAAAAATTCTTTATACCTTTTTCAATATCAACTTCTGGTTTATAATCAATTAAACTTTTAATATTCGTCAAATCGGCATGAGTTTGAGTTAAATCACCGGGTTGCAATTCTTCAAATTGAATTAAAGCTTTTTTATCAAGATGCTTTTCTATTAACTCAATATATTTTAACAACGGAACTGGTTTGTTACTCCCAATATTGAGTATTTCAAATGGACCTAAAGATTGGTTGGTAGACAAACCGTTAATTAATCCTTGATCTAATTGGGTTAAATTTCCCTGTGGAACTTTATTCAAAATTGAAACTATTGCACCTGAAATATCAGTTATATATGTAAAATCACGCGTCATTTTCCCATGATTGAACACGGTAATAGGTTTATCATTAAATATAGCATCTGCAAACGAATACAATGCCATATCAGGCCTAGCCCAAGGTCCATAAACTGTGAAAAATCGCAGTCCGGTTGTTGGTAAGCCATATACATGAGAATATGCGTGTGCCATCAATTCGTTGCATCTTTTTGTAACTCCATACATAGAAATTGGATGATCCACTGGATCTGATTCGCTTAATGGCATTTTTTCGTTCAATCCATAAACAGAACTAGAACTAGCGTAAACTAAATGTTCGATAGAATTTTCCCTAGAACACTCGAGAATATTTAAAAATCCAGTAATGTTTGTGTCTATATACTTTTGAGGATGTTCTAACGAATATCTCACTCCTGGTTGTGCCGCTAAATGTACAACTTGGCGTATTTTGTGCTTCTTAAATATGATTTGTAAGTTTTCTTTTTCACAAATATCCATTTGATAATACATCGATTTGGTAAATTTTATATTCGGGTATTCTACTCCCGTAAAAGCATCCGACTCTATTTGGAAGCCCTGTTCTCTTAATCGATCTTTTTTTAAATCTGTGTCGTAATATTGATCCAACGAATCAACTCCTACTACAGAATGTCCAATCTCTGCTAAAGCACAAAAAACATGGTGTCCAATAAATCCTGCATTCCCAGTTACCAATATACATTCCTCGATTTTCAATAGTATTTTATATTAAAGTACGAAATTGTGAAATCAAGAAAAACACACTGTTAAGTAAGTATTAAAGTGATATTTAATTATTTTCTCAACCTTCAGATTTGTTTATATTGAGGAAACATACAGTTGTACTTAGTCTCTAATTTTTTATCCCCTCACTTCATCGTTTTGTGAAAAACTATTTCCTCTTTTACCTGGCTA
>CAYPYX010000056.1:12593-14850 GCA_964415065.1 uncultured Rhizobium sp. | reverse complement strand
GAAATAACGGTTTTTAAGACCTCCAATGCAATATCCATCCAAAAGTTCATGGTATCCATAACTACGAGCTTAGGACGCGATTCTAAGCGCTCTAAAGTAGCTAATTGAACCTGCGGACTTAAATTACCCAATAGCACAAACTCAGGATTCTTCCAATCTTGGGGGATAATAGGGTCGAAATCGCCTAATACATTGAGTTCAGTGGTAATGGTATCGCGGGAATTCATATCCATGTGATATTTACCATGCCAGAAAAATGATTTTTCTCCTTGCTTCACTTGCAGACCTTGAGTATCAACGTTTCGATTATTGAGGGTTTGGATGAAACTAAAATCAAAATCATCTCCCACTACAGCAACCAATCCAACCTTGTTATGAAGCAAAGAAGTAGCTAAAGAGATATAGGAAGCGGCCCCTCCAATAATTTTTCCAGTCGACCCGAAGGGTGTTTCAATTGCGTCAAATGCCACAGAACCAATAACTAACAAACTCATGTATAATTTTTTTTAAATTTTTTTTTGCAAAGGTATTGAAATTTGGAAATAGTTGTTATAAATTTGCAGTCCCATTGAGAGATAACAATCACTCAAAAAAATGGGATAACAGACTCCTCGATAGCTCAGCTGGTTAGAGCAATTGACTGTTAATCAATAGGTCGCTGGTTCGAGCCCAGCTCGGGGAGCCAAAAAAAAGCCATCAGAAATGATGGCTTTTTTTGTTTAATCTCCCGTCCTGAAATAATGAAATAAAGCCTATAAAGAATTTTGTGTAAACGATTGAAGCAAGAAGTATCCATCAAAATAATTATCGCATCTCCGCATTATTCATTTTTATAAAGGTTCTAACATCGACCCCACGAGAAACTTAAATATCATAGAACTTAATTCGTTCCTATTCCTCGGTACATTTAAATCTGAAATTGTACGTTTTTACTTGATCTAATCCATGAATAATTCCAAATTTCAAAGCTCCCCATTTTCAAAAGTATCTACATGGATAATTACACTAGCAATAATATCACTCTTCACGCCATTTGTTTACATGAAAATTGGAGTAGCACAATGGGCTACTTTACTACTCTTAAATCTATTTGTTTTAATAAAATACTAACGGATAAAAGCAAAAGACAATTAATCCAACTTCACTTACAATTCCTTCACAAACCACAAATCGGTTTGAGGTGTAGATCCTAATGGAAAATCATTTTCAATTCCAGAATTTACAAATCCATGTTTCTCATAAAATCCTCGAGCCCTAAAATTGTATTCCCAAACCGATAAATACATTCGTTCAAATCCTCGACTTCTCGCAAAATCCACAGCATAATTCATCAACCGATCTGAATCTCCCTTCCCATGAAACTCTTTTAAAAAATAAAAACGAACAAGTTCAATGGTTTTAAATTTGGACAATGAATCTATTGGGCATGGGTGCTTACAATTAATCCTCATATATCCTTTAACTACACCTTCATCCTCCAAAAAGAAAAAATAATCCTCTGGATCTTTGAGTTCTGCTTGACACTGTTCAGGATTAAAATATCGATCCAGAACACCTTTCATGTCTTCCTTGGTGCAAGTACCACCAAATGTGTCATCAAATGTTTTTCGTCCGATAGACTCAAGTAACTCAATATCTTTTACATCACCGCGGCGTATCATTTCACAAATCTATATATTTAACAATCGAATTCAAGGAAATCTAACTAGTTATTCAATATCTTTAAACCCAATTTAGCATCAAAATCAGAATCGAAATAGCTCTACAACCAACATTATTTTCCATTCAGAAACTTGCTCAAATTAAGTCTACCATGCTTTGAGAATTGACAGCAATTGAGAATAATGAATTAATTTGCCCTAAAGTCACCAACATGAACCCATCGATAACTGAATATCATTCGAAGTTAAACGCTGATTATCTAGAAATTTGCATCCGGCTTTGCGCGCTCATTGATGACGAATTGCCTACCGCTGAATCAAAAATATGGCACTCCCACCCCGTTTGGTTTTTACTTGGAAATCCAATAGTTGGGTATAGCATTGAAAAAAAAGGTGTTCGCTTAATGTTCTGGAGTGGAGCCGATTTTAACGAACCTGAATTAAATGTTTTAGGAAAAAAATTCAAGGATGCATCAATATACTTCCAATTGGCTGATCAGTTAGATATTCCGCTCATAAAGAGATGCCTTGCTCTCAGTAAAGAAATTCAATGGGATTACAAAAACATTGTTAAACGTAAAGGACAATTGATTAAA
>CAYPYX010000056.1:10377-12493 GCA_964415065.1 uncultured Rhizobium sp. | reverse complement strand
TAAATTTGTGAAATGAAAAATCTTCTTTTCTACTTTTTCTTTTCTTTTTCATTTCAGGTTTTTGCACAAGTTGGAATAGGAACTACGACTCCGAAAGCAACTATTGAAATTGCTGGACAACCCGCAGTAGTTTCTACCGCAGATGGGGTAATTGCTCCTCGATTAACCCGAAGTCAATTGATTTCTAAAACTGCCTATTCAACCGATCAGGCTGGAGCTATTATTTATGTTACAGATTTATCGGGGACAGTAAACGCGGCAACCAACAATGTAACTCAAGTTGGATATTACTTTTTCAATGGAAGCACTTGGAATTCCATGAATTCAGGATTATCCAATTTCACTTACGGCGATATTAAAACAGGAATCCAGTCTACGGACCACAATGGATGGATCAAACTCAACGGAAGAGCCAAAAGTACCTTGACTTCTACACAACAAGCACAAGCAACCGCACTGGGTATAGGCACCAATTTGCCTGATGCTACAAATTCATTTTTAGTTCAAAACGGAACTACATTAGGAAGTGTATCAGGTAGCAACAGCAAAACCATTGCTCAAAATAATTTACCCAATGTCACATTGACTGGTAGAATTGGGGTGTCAGCCGCTATTGTTGACTATGTATCTAATGGAAATATCAAATCCATGGCGGAAGCTAATTCCAATTGGGCTAATGATGTACCTGATAGATATACGAATATTTCAGATATTGTTCAGGTCAAATTGAACGGTGGTGTTACTCAACAATCATTGGATATTACTCCGAAAAGTCTAAGTGTAAACACCTTTATCTATTTGGGAAATTAATTTACTTAATCATTCAAAAGTTCCTTGATTAGAGTACTATTGAATTAGAAGGAAAACCAATATTATCATTGAACGCACAATTAAATCAACCTTTCAATGTATAAAATCTGAATTCCTTTCCTTATTTTGTTGGTGTAATTCGATTATGAACAACTGCGAAATTCAATCCAACAAAGAGTTAAAGTCCAAATATGAACAAGAATATATCAAATTGGACCCTGTCATTTTAGAATTAAAATTAGCAAAGCCCGCATTACGAGCTCTCATAAATGCCGGTATTTACAAAAAACAACAAATTGTTTTGCTTTCAGAATCGGATCTAGCTCAACTACATGGCATGGGTCCTTCGGCAATCAAAAAAATCATGAGTATTAAAGCTGGTTGAATTCCGTCTGAAACTTTTATCATTTCAACGAATTAGCTGTAGCTAATTTCATGTAGGACTCTAATTTTATAAAAAACGCATTTTTATGAAAAAATTATTTAGTCCGTTATTAATTATTTCAGTCCTATTCACCTCATGTGCAATTGTTCATCCCGGAGAAACAGGAGTAAAACGCAAATTAGGAAAGTTAAACGACAAGGCCTACGATCCGGGAATACAGTTTTACAATCCTTTTATTTCAACCATTTTAAGATTGCCCATCAGAACCGTTAACTTGGAGGTTAAACTTCCCCTTCCGAGCAGAGAAGGTCTAACTATTCAATCTGAAATATCCATATTATATCGAATTGAAAAAAATTCAGGCCCAGAGGTTATCAAATACATTGGAATGGATTATGAAGATGTCGTAATTCTCCCCGTATTTCGTTCGGCAGCGGCAGATGTAACCTCTAAATTTTATGCTAAAGATATGCATAGTGGAGAACGAGCTAGAATAGAGCGTAACATACGAGATACTATGATGGCTGTTTTGGGGGATAAGGGATTCGTGGTTGAAAATGTATTGTTAAAATCTATCTCACTCCCAGCTGGTTTATCAGCTGCCATTGAAGAAAAACTGCGCGCCGAACAAGAAGCACAACGCATGGAATTCACCAAACAAAAAGAAAAACTAGAAGCAGAAAGAAAAGCCATTGCCGCAGAAGGCGAAAAACAAGCCGTTATCATAGCCGCTCAAGGTTTCGCGGAAGTTGATAAAATCAGAGCCGAAGGTGTTGCGAACGCAATTAAAATCGAAGCAGAGGCCCGTGCAAAAGGAAATGAATTGTTATCAAAATCGCTGACACCTGACATATTGAAAAACAATCAAATCGAAGCTTTTAAATCGCTGTCTAACAGCAGCAATTCGAAAGTAATCATTAC
>CAYPYX010000056.1:8928-10277 GCA_964415065.1 uncultured Rhizobium sp. | reverse complement strand
GTACTTTTGAATTTACCTATGAAAAAAGAAAAAGTACTTTATTGGTCTTCTACCTCAGTGATTGCTCTGTTTGAAGGGTTAATGCCTGCCTTAACGTCTCAAACTGAATTGGCAAAAGAAGGAATTCGACATTTGGGCTATCCTATGTATTTTGGAAATGCATTAGTGATTTTTAAAATTTTAGGAGTTTTGGCGTTGGTTATTCCTCAAATCCCTAAAAGAGTAAAAGAATGGGCTTATGCTGGATTTGCATTTGACTTTTTGTTCGCGGCTATTAGTCACGGTGCAGTGGATGGTATAAATGGTCAAACCTTTTTCCCATTTGTAGTATTGGGAATTCTAATGGTTTCATACATTTACTATCACAAATTGAATCCTGAAACTAAATAATTCAATGCGAGGATTTTAATAAAATCCTCTTAGAATTACAATCCTGTTGATACTCCTCCAATGAAAAACAAAATTCTCAGAATATGGATTCCGTTTTTGTTGCTAATTTGGGGGAGTTTCTCTTTTACCCCTCTTACCGTTTCCATTGATTCCGATAATCAGAGCTTTTTAGCTAAACAGAAGAAGTTCGAACGTGTTCGAATTGCAATCAAAGAGAAACAGCAGCCTTTGACTGAGCTACTGAAATTGAAAAAATTAAAATTATCGGATTTAGCCCTTACAATTGTAGCTTACAAAGACAACGACCTATTGGAAGTTTATGGTCGTCCCAAAAATCAAAAAAAAATAGTTCTCATAAAATCGTACTCCATTTGTGCCCGTTCTGGAATCTTAGGACCAAAACGAAAAGAAGGCGATGGTCAAGTACCAGAAGGATTTTATTATATCAACGTTTTTAACCCATCCAGTAATTATTACCTATCTCTCGGGATCAATTACCCCAATGCTGCCGATAAACTTAAAAGTAGTTATAAATCTCTCGGGGGAAATATTTTCATTCACGGTTCTTGCGTAACTATTGGATGTTTACCGATGACCGATGATTTAATCAAAGAAATTTATGTACTCGCCATTCACGCAAAGAACAACGGTCAATCCAAAATACCTGTTTATATTTTCCCTTACCAAATGGAAGATTCAACTCACAAAGAGCATACTAAATCCGCTGCCGCCCAACTTGCTCAATTTTGGACTAACTTAAAAGAAGGATACGATTTATTTCATACCAATCAGCAAGAATTAAACTACTCTGTCAATTCTTCAGGAGATTATCAATTTTAATGTTTGAAACTCTTGACTTGAATTAGGATTAAATTCTATTTGATCCAATTTATTCTAATTATTCTTACTATTTTGCCACTTAGAATTATGAAAACCCTTTTACCCAATTTTAAAACAAC
>CAYPYX010000056.1:7684-8828 GCA_964415065.1 uncultured Rhizobium sp. | reverse complement strand
TATTCTTGTTCATTGCAACTTGCTTTTATACCTATTTGGATTTTCGCAGTTCAGATTCTTTATTCGGGAATGGTCTGTACCAAGGCGATGCTTCAATAATCCCTGCTATAATTGGCTTGATAGTTAATTTACTTTTTCTACAACTTCTGTTGAGAAATAGAAAATAATTTTGACTCTCTAATCTACCTAATCACCTATTCCTTTTTCGATCTCGAACATCTTTACAGATCAATTTTTATTTTCATTCGTCTTATTTTCTTATATTTGTTTGAACAAATATAATTATGGATCGAAAAAAGTTTCTCCAAGTTGTCGTTCCACTACTGACTATTGGACCATTAACCGCAAAAATCATGAAACTAAATGAATTAAAATACTTCAGCAAAAACCTGCCAAACACTCCTAAAATGCCCATATTATTTCTGGGACATGGAAGTCCTATGAATGCTATTGAAGAAAATGAGTTTGTTCAAGGATTCAGAAACATTGGAAAAGAAATTCAACGACCAACAGCAATACTCATTATTTCGGCACATTGGGAAACAAGAGGCACTTATGTTACTGCAATGGATCAACCTAAAACGATCCATGATTTTGGGGGATTTCCTAAAGAATTATTTGACGTTCAATATCCTGCGCCTGGATGCCCAGAATTAGCAAAAGAAACCCAATCGTTGATAACCAGTACTACCGTAGGACTAGACGATAAATGGGGATTGGACCATGGGGCTTGGAGTGTAATTAAACATTTATATCCCAAAGCCGACGTCCCTATTATCCAAATGAGTTTAGATTATCTTCAAGGCCCACAATATCATTACAATTTAGCAAAAGAAATTAAATCCCTCAGAGAAAAAGGGGTTCTCATTGTAGGAAGTGGCAATATGGTTCATAATTTAGGCATGGTAGAATGGCGCAGACTTAACGAAACTTTTGGCTACGATTGGGCCATTGAAACCAACGAAAAAATGAAGAATTTCATTTTGAACAATGATCATACTTCCTTGATAAACTATCAAAAACAAGGCAAACCATTTCAATTGGCAATCCCATCACCCGAGCACTATTTACCATTAATTTACACATTGGCATTAAAGGAAGAAAAAGACAATATTCAATTTTTCAATGACAAAGCAGTTGCTGG
>CAYPYX010000056.1:0-7584 GCA_964415065.1 uncultured Rhizobium sp. | reverse complement strand
AGCGAAATCGTTTGAGTTGCTTTAACTCTCCTTCCTGATTTTTTACTGGATCCACAAAACCTTCAGCTGTCATGCCAGCTTTTTCCATGGTACGACCTGATGCTGGATTATCCGCAAAATGGGTACCAAAAATGTAATTGGCAATTTTAAACTCCTTAGCAAAACTCAAAACCGCAATTAAACACTCTGTTGCGATTCCCATCCCCCAAAAGTCAACTCCTATCCAATACCCTACTTCCATAGATTGAGATGCTTCCCGCCAATGTAATCCCATCTCGCCCACAATTTCCTGTGTTAAACGATCTTGAATTACCCAAACGAGTCTAGAACGATCTCTGAATCCTTCCTGAATTAACTTTAACCTTCCTTCAGCAAAATCCAAAGTGTATGGGAAAGGTAAACTGCTAGTTTGTTTCGAAATATCGTAGTGATTGCAACGGATTACCAATTCAGGTAAATCGTTTTCTGTAAGTGCTCTAAGCGTAAATCGATCCGTTGTTATTACAATGAACTGATTGGGCCAATTTCTACTTATCTGCTCCATCGTTTTTTCCTCGATTCACAGCCTTCTGACCAATGTTTACTCCCATGTCCATACCTACTTCTATATCCATTCTGTAATGAATTGCTCCAATTAAACGACTCAAACTAGCTTCGTCAGCCATAGATTTATATTCACTTTGTTTCGGGGGATGTAAATACGACAAAACAGTTGCTGCTGCACCGCTAAAAGTACTATGACCACTCGTAAAAGAAGGGAAATTCGGAAGTCCCGTAAGTGTTTTAATATCTGGATTAACTTGACTCGGGCGGGGTGAATAATAGAACATTTTAACATCCCAACAACATATTGCAGCATCGAACATAGCCATATTTAATAAAGCTAAATTTCGCGCCCATCTTACTTCACTTAAATTCAAATTCACAAAATCATCACAAGCAATGGCATTCCAATGTCCAGGCGGTGTATAAGTTCCTACACCATCACCCCAGAAATGTACAATCCGATAATGTTCTCTGGTGGCATTTTTAGAATAGTACAATACTTCATCTAATTCCTTTTTGAATTCTTCTGAATGAACTGAAGGTGGAGCAGATGGTCTGCCTTGTACTACCTCAGTTGAATCCAACAAAAAACCTTTGACTTTACCAAAAATTGGTAACATAGGCGGTCTAGCTGGTGATTCCAAACTTTTCCAAGGTGTTTCGCCACGCGAAACTGCGCGATCCGCTAACGCCTGCCAATCAGCAGGTGTTCCAACCGCTTTGGATGCTCCATCTTGTCGAGCGCGATTAATAAATTTCTGAGCTACTTTTTCTCCGAGTAACTCACCAGCATTTACCTCACTGCGGGTGTTACCTCCGCACATCATCCGCACGTTTTTACATTCCTGAAGTTTTTGTTCAATATAATCTTGTTCACCTGGAAACATTAACTTTAAAATAGATGCAGATGCTCCAGAAATAACCGCTTCCTCAGACGGATATGCATAATCATTCACAATTGGAATCAACTGTTTAATATTCGGATCTGCCTGAAACGGTCTCGAACGCTTAAATTTACTTTTATAAAAACAAGCCGAAACAGCAGCGTCGTATTGAGCTGCGCTCAAATATGCATATGCTCTAGCTGCATATGGTGGATTAGCAAAAGGAAAGAACGGATATGCCAATGGATTATTCGCATTCGGAACGGGGTAGGTTCCATCTTCATTTTGATAAGGCGGCAAATTGTATTTAGCTACTAATTCGCGCATAATTTCATTCCATCTTAGAACTGTACCTGCACTCCAATATTTTATTAATTTCGTATCATATTCTGTTAATTTGGCTTGCCAACTTTTAATTTCCACTAACTCTAATTTATAATCAGGTGAAGAAGTTAGCATGGGTAATTCACAATCAAATTCATCTGGCGATGCTAACAAAATGGGAAGCCAATTACCCGCATGTGTATCTAATTTTTCCGGACTTAATGAGGGATAAAATTCGACCCGATTTGCTACATCTTTTTGACAACCTTGAAAAGCCATTAGTCCAACAATCAAGCAAACACCTACCTTTTGAGTCCAATTCGATTTAAACATTTTCATAGCTTGATTTTAATTTAACTTTTCGACTTAGGGGAAACTACGACGAATTGATAAACCATTCCTGCTGCCACATTTTGCACTCTACCTACATTTCGTCCAGCTAAAGTTTGTCCAGCCATTGCCATAACACTCAGACCATTTACTCTAGGAATCCCCCATTTTAAATTGAATCCCAGTCTAACCGCATCCATATTATTGCTAGGGAAAGGCATATCATTTCTTCGAATATCAAATCCTCCGATAGTATTCATACCATCTAGAACAATTTCCATGTAATGATCTGGATCTTTTCTCCATCCCGTTCTTAAATTATAACCACTCATTCCAGGCATATCCACCACATTACTATAGATCATTTCTGTAGTGTAATACGCATTTCGATCAATTTCAATATTTCGACGCGACATTCCAAATACGGATGCAGTTATAAAAAATTCCTTTTTTTGAACATCAATCATCAAACGAGCACTTGCTGTTTGCGACTTCATACCAATAGATAATGGTAAGTAATCGGCTACATAATTCGAAACAGGAAATCCTACACCTAAAACTCCGTTAGCGCTGGCTAACCAACCATTAAAGTTCTTAGCAACCAATTCTCGTTTGATGTATAAGTTCAAATCCTGAATCCCTTTTTGTCCAATTAATGTGCCTGCCGATGCCTGATTTTGCAAGTATGGTAACGTAAAAACCACATTGGTTTTATTATTAATACCGTAGTTACCCATAGCCAAAAGTGACCTAGAACTAACGGTACCAATATTTAGATTGTTCCGATAATTAGTACCTTCCCAATAATGATCCCATTGAGAATATCCCGCAACCAAGCCGCCACAGAAATTCTTTTTGGCCATAAATAAACCGTCTGTTTCGGTCTGTGAAAATAAGCAAACAGGAAGAAAGAGAGCAGAACTAATTAACCCTTTCAATTTCATAAATTAGTGCAATATAGCTAAATAATGCAATGTGTTTACAATTGATCTTATAAATTACATATCCATTATCATCTTTGTATAAACTAATATATTTCTAATTTCAGTATGAATTTATCTTTCACAACCAGAATATGACAAATACATAATATCATCTTAATTTATTGGCACTATTTTTGTTACAGACAAATCAGCATGAAACAAGCACAAAGAAGTTGGGATAATTTTCAGAAAAAACTAAAATCGTTACCCCAATGGGCCTATTTCACCGGCGTTATATTGTGGCTTCTACCTCTGGGCACGGTTTGGACCTTTCTGTTTCTTCAAGTTTTCTTCAGAAAACGCGGTGTTTAGTTTATGTAAGTCGTTTTAGGAATAGCACTACTTACATCATGTGTTTTTGTTTTTGGGGATGAACAAAATACATGAAATACTGCGAATTTGAAAAACACAAGAGAGTTCCTGCTCGATTTTTCAAAATTTTAGACTGTTATAAAATGTTATATTTGAACCATGAAGTACCCCAAAATATTTTTAACCTGTTTAATTTTAACTGTAAGTCAGTTCGCATTTGCTCAAACGAAATATGAATTGACTCATAGTTTCATGAACATCGGAAGTAGACCGCAACCTTACAAAGGTTCAATAGAAATTACAGATAGTTTTTTGATTTTCACTGCATACCCAAATACAGCTGCTGACCCGAACGATACGGTTACAACCATTAACAAAGAACGCATTGTTAAGAACAAAAAAGGATATTATATTAAAACCATCCCAAATAGAACAACTGCACACAATTACACCATCGAATTGAGCTCAGACAAAGAAGAAAAAAGACAGGGTGTTTACTACATCACTTTATTGGTGGCCACGAATTCAGGACAAAGGCTTACTATTTTCTTCAAAGGGAAATTGGCTAGTTAATGCCATTTACAACTCACGCTGAACAAAATCTTGGCAGTAGGATTTTATCATTTCGCGAACGCGGCGGAATTCTTCATTAACTTCCTCTTCAGTTCCAACCGCTTTTGCTGGATCCGGAAAATTGTGGTGGAATTTTTTAGCATTCGTTGGAAAATATGGACATCTCTCTTTCGCATTATCGCAAACAGTTATTACAAAATCAAAGTCAATATCCAAATATTCATCAACGTTATTGGAAGTATTTTGAGATATATCTACTCCATCTTCTAACATCGTAGCAATAGCTTTCGGATTTACGCCATGTGTTTCCACTCCCGCACTGTAAACGTTTGCTTTAGATCCAGCAAATAATTTTAAATAACCATCTGCAATTTGACTCCGGCAACTGTTGCCGGTGCATAATACTAATATATTTTTCATATGTTTTATGTTTTAAACTACTCAATCGTTGAACACTTCAATTTCAACTCTAAAGCAACTTTTTAGATTAAACGAACCTTCAAATCGAATGATTAATAGTCCAATAAATTGACGATCATAACTTTAATCCTTCAATAATGGTTTTGACATTTCTCAATTCAACTCCAAGACCTCTATAATCCCTATCCAAGAATTTAATAATACTTCTGTTTCAACCACTGCGATGCTCTCACTAACAAAATCAATGCAGGAACCTCAACCAATGGACCTATTACACCAGCGAATGCCTGTCCAGAGTTCAAGCCAAAAACTCCGATGGAAACCGCAATGGCTAATTCAAAATTATTTCCAGTTGCCGTAAATGAAACCGCAGCATTTTCAGCGTAACTCGCACCGACCTTCCTTCCCACGAAAAACATCAAAAAGAACATAATCATAAAAAACACTACCAATGGAATGGCAACACGAACTACATCCATTGGAATTTCAATGATTTGAGCCCCTTTCAAACTGAACATTACGACGATAGTAAACAATAATGCGACGAGCGTTATGGGGGATATTCTTGGGATGTAATTTCGGTTGAGCCAATCCAATCCTTGAGTACGAATGATGAACCACCTACTCAGCACAGCCGCAGCAAAAGGGATCCCCAAGTAAATACCCACCGTTTTCGCAATTTCAATCATGGAAATATTCATCTCTACAGATTGCACACCGAAAATTGGAGCCACTATTTGCAGATAAAAATAGGCATAAGCACTAAAAAAGAAAACTTGCAGCAGGCTATTCACCCCCACTAATCCTGCAACCAATTCGCGATTTCCACCTGCCAATTCGTTCCAAACAATCACCATAGCGATACAAGGTGCAAGTCCAATAATAATCAAACCTGTCATGTATTCCGGATAGTCTTTCAAAAAGAATGTCGCCAATAAAAACATCAAAAATGGGCCCACAATCCAGGTTATAAAAAATGAGGCCGACAGCAATTTAACGTTTTTAAATACCGCTGGAATTTTACCAAAATCCACCTTAACCAAAGGAGGGTACATCATTAAAATCAGTCCAACTGCCAATGGAACATTGGTTGAACCGTAGCTAAAAGGCTCGAGAATACTTTCCATATCCCCTACTGCGTAACCAATTCCCACACCCAAGGCCATTGCCAAGAATATCCACAGCGTTAAATAACGATCTAAGAATTTTAATTTAGTTTTCATTTTTACTCAAATTTGCTTTCAAAACTGCATTTAAAAACGGGATTACGAGAGTCGCAACTTCAGAAACTACAACTCCGGCACCGAATATTAGACACATAAGCTACAACTAGCAACAACCACTACCCGGTGTGCAGCAGCTCGAAGAATTTGGTGTTAAGTCCGACAATTTCTTATTTAATTTTTCCGGGGGAATGCCGCAATGATCTTTTGCTAAACAATCGGTATACGTAGGCATCAACTTAAAAACACCATCACGAAATGCTAAATGAAATTTGTTTATGGTATCCACTTGATATTCTACTTCAATGTCTAAATCCGAAATTCCAAACAAACTTTCAGACTGAGCCAAGATCCCCAAAAACTTAGAAGGCGCCAATCGATGATCGGTATCATTAGCAACCCACAATTGAAAGGAAGCCACCTTTTCATTCCTCATCGTTCCGCCACAATCAATATAGTGCTTGGCGATTAATCCTATTTCAGTTACGTGAAAGTGCGCTGGCACTTTTTCTCCATTGGGCAAAACGAAAGTTAACTCGTTCAAATGCTCCAAAGCTTTCTTTAATTCATAAAATTTCATATTAACAACACGTTTTTTGGTTCGATTTTTTAATGATAATTGTTTCTAAAAACTGACTCATCAACTGTATTTTCTCAGGATTTACGCAATAACATATTCCCTTTCCCTCTATTGTTCCTTGTATAATGCCTGCATTCTTAAGTTCTTTCAAATGTTGAGAAACCGTTGGTTGCGCTAATGGCAATTCCTCTACTATGTCTCCGCAAATGCAAGCATCTACACTCATTAAATACTGAATGATTGCAATTCGAGCCGGATGTCCCAAAACTTTGAACAACGAACTCATCTCGTTTTGCTCTACGGTAAAACCCTCTGTCTTTGAAATTCCCATATTGCAATATTACGATATATAAATGAAAAATAAAAGACCCTAAGCGAGTCTTTTAAAAATTCAATTAGTACTTGATGAATTTAATTAATAATTGATGGGCTGAACGGTAAATCCTTCCTTGCGCAACAATGAAATAACACCTTGCTCTCCCGCTAAATGTGCGGCACCAACAGCAACAAACGAAGATTTCATCATCATATTCCCTTTCAACAAGGGAATCCACTTTAAATTGCGTTTTACTAAAAAATCCCGTTCAAAACCAGGAGTCGACTTACTTTCTTCCTGGATATATGAATACAAACTATCCAAATTTTGCTTTTCGTAAAGCGCATACATTTTGTCAAATTCTGTTAATTCTGTACCCAATGCTTCAAATAACATGTTCTTCTGATCTTCAATCGACATCGCATCAACGGTGTTCATTTGCTCCTCCAATGTTTCCAGTCCTACTATTGTCTTTTTTGACTTTTTCGCTTTATTTTTAAAATACTCTTCATAAGCTTCTACATCGCCTAATTGTTCTTTTAACAAAATGCTCGAAAAGAAAAATGGGGTCATTTTACTGTAACCTAAGAATTTACTCTCCTTCATACCCACCGTATCCAAGCAGTACTTTTTCAATCGAGCATATTCCACCGGTGTGCAATAATCTTCTAATGTTTTCCCCTTGGGAAGCATCATGCGTTTGGCCATTTCCATCATTTCAGAAATTCCAAAATCCATATCCATTTCCATAATCACTTGTTCTGAAGCGGCTAATTTTTCATTTATTTCGGGGGATACTTTGAAATCCTTCTTTTTCACCATGTGAATGGTACCATACAAATACGATGGTTTAGTCAACCCGTTGCCAGTAACTTCCCATAAAAGCTGGGCCTTAACAGAAAAGGCACTGACTAACAGCCATAATAATGCGCTTGTTTTTTTCATAAATATGCAATTTTAATATTTTCAATTAGTAAATAACTCAATTTTCGATGTCGGCAATCCATTTCTCGATACGTGTAATCGACTTTTGAAAACTTTTATTAAACATCCACAATGCAAAACGATGTGAAATCCAAGACAACGGAACAAC
>CAYPYX010000055.1:6799-15126 GCA_964415065.1 uncultured Rhizobium sp. | reverse complement strand
TGATGCATTTGGTCCTATTGCTGATAATGCAGGTGGTATTGCTGAAATGAGTGAACTTCCTGAAGAAGTTCGTGGTAGAACAGACATTCTAGATGCTGTTGGTAATACTACTGCGGCTACAGGTAAAGGTTTTGCTATCGCTTCTGCTGCATTAACTTCATTAGCATTGTTTGCTGCATTTGTGGGTGTTGCAGGAATTGGAAGTATTGATATTTACAAAGCGGATGTATTATCCGGTTTATTTGTTGGTGCTATGATTCCATTCATCTTCTCTGCCTTAGCTATCGCTGCGGTAGGAAGAGCTGCTATGGATATGGTAAAAGAAGTTCGTCGTCAGTTCCGTGAAATTCCAGGTATTATGGAATATAAAGCTGAACCTGAATACGAGAAGTGTGTTGAAATTTCAACTAAAGCTTCTATCCGCGAAATGATAATGCCTGGTGCAATTGCTTTAATCTCTCCTATTGTTGTTGGATTTATTTTCGGTCCAGAAGTATTAGGTGGTATGTTGGCAGGTATTACCGTTTCTGGTGTATTGATGGGTATTTTCCAAAACAACGCTGGTGGTGCTTGGGATAATGCTAAGAAATCATTTGAAAAAGGTGTATTAATTGATGGTGAAACGTATTACAAAAAATCAGAGCCACATAAAGCATCTGTTACTGGTGATACCGTAGGAGATCCATTTAAAGATACTTCTGGTCCATCTATGAACATCTTGATTAAATTAACGTCTATCGTTTCTTTAATTATTGCTCCTTACATCGCTGTAGGAAGTTCTGATACAGAAAAAGCTTGTTGCAAAGACAAAATGGAACAAACTTCTGCAAATTGTCACGAAGGTGCAATGGATTGTGCTGATTCAACCAAGTGTGACATGTCAGAATGTGCAAATATGACTAAAGAACAATGTGCTGCAAAATGTGATTCAATGGGTTGTTCACCTGAAGAAAAAGCAAAATGCATGGCAAATTACGATAAGGATGGTAAGTTTATTGGAAACAAGGAATCCAAGAAAGCTTGCTGTAAAGAAGGCGATCATAAATAATTACCATTATCCTGAATTGGATAAGCAGAATCAACAAAAAAGGCTGTCAATTTTGACAGCCTTTTTTGTTGATAGAGTTATTTAGTTAATTAAGTTTTAATTTATCCAGTTTTTGGATTCTAGTTAATTTAGCAGTATTTTATTCTTAGTATTCTTAGTATCTAAGTTATCTCTTTTTAGTCCATCTAGATAGACTAATCCGTTTCTATCATTGATTTAAAATTTATTTAATCGTGCCCAGACAAAAAAGTTCATTAAATATAAATCCATTTTGTTGAGCACGAATTACACATAAAAATAATATTAACTCTAATTCAATTACAGAATTTTAAAATAGTTTGGTTTGTAATGTGTTTAATTCAGATTCGAGTAAATCCAATTGCTTTTCAATTGAATTTAATTTTTCCAATGATGAATAAAATAAGTCCATATGTGTTTGAGTAGGCGCTTGAAAACTTCCCCCAAACTCATAAAATGAATTGTTAATTTCTCCGGAAATACCTCTATTAGTTTCAAATTCATGACCAGCCAAAATCGAATTACCGTACAATATGGTTTTAATATCATAAATTTTCACATTAAGATTCTTCCAATCGGAATACAATTTCATTTTTTCTGGAGTTCTTTCTAAAGATTCATTAATTCCATTCTTCCAAATGACTTCCAGTTTTGCTAATCTTCGCTCAAGTGCATTCAGGGCTTTTTTTCCAGCAATTACATCATAGATTTTTTTATCACGGTCTTGAATTTTTTTGACGATTACAGATTTATCCGAATTCGATGTTTTTATTGGCTCCATCAAAAAGTCAATTTCTATTTTGGCAGAATCCAATATTTCTAGATTTGAATTTGCATAATCCATCGAATACAATTTTATATCGTAATTTCCTGGACTCACATAAGGACCCCATTGAACAGATTGTTTCTCATTTAGATCCGAATTTGTAATGGAATAACGACCATTCCATTCAACTGTTTGCCAATTTTCTAAATTTGCAACATTGATTGTGGCAACAAATTTTGAATTTTTATAAATATGTAAGAAAAATCTGCTGGGAATTTCCAATTCTTCCAACACAATTTGTTCTTTTGTCGGATAAATTACTTCTTTCGGTGCAGCATTTTTCTCAAAGGCTTTACGATTATCCTCTATAGAGCCAAATTTTTTACCCGTCTTAATTCGAATTTTTATTTTTTCAGATAAATTCTCTCCCATGAATCGACCATCACCCTGATATGCATTTCCGCTGTGTCCCAACTTGCTGTATGGAATAAATAGCTGATGCTGAGGATTAACAACCAATTTCTTATTTTCATTTTTTGCGAATTGACGAATCATTTCATAATCATCACAAACTACAAAACCACGTCCAAAAGTAGCTAAAACTACATCATCAGCTTCTGATTGATATGCGATATCTTTTATTGCAATTGGTGGAAGACCGTTTGACCATGCAATGAAATTCTCGCCTGAATTGATGGATACAAATAATCCGAACTCTGTACCAACTAATATAATCTTACCCTCTTTGGGGTCTTCAAATAAACACTTCACTGGTCCATTTGTTGGTAAATCTGATCCCATTTTTACCCAAGTATTTGTGGAAAGTATAACCTTGTAAAAATGAGGCTTTAAATCGCCTTGCCTGTGATTGTCAAATGCGACATATAGTATATCGCTATTATGCGATGAAAATACTATCGACGATATTAAAGGATAGATTTCTGCTGATTTGGAGATACTTGTTTTGGACTCAATGAATTCAAATGAATACAATGGAATGTCTAAAGTTTTCCAAGGAATAACAATTTCATTCCAGGAAATTCCATCGTTATTGGTGATGTGTAATTTGCCATCATCGGTTCCAACGGCCAACTGATTTTCACGTCCCTCTACCATAAATGTGATATTTCCGTAAATGGAAGTACTTTGGTTTTTAGCAACAGTTTCAATTCCCCATTGTTTTCCCATAACAGGAATCACATTTCTATCAAAGTTTCTTGATAAATCAGGACTAATAATATTCCATGAGTCACCTTGATTTAAACTTGAAAAAACTTTGTTTGCCGCAAAATACAGTTTTTTGTGATTGTATTTAGAAATTAATAATGGAGCATCCCAATTCCATCTAAGTGGAGTTTCATCGGGTTTTACCGTTGGACGAATATCTACATTATCTCCCCATTTTTTATTAAATCTCACCAATCCACCGTATTGCCATTGAGCATAAACAATATCTGGATTTACTGGATCTATTTGCGACTTAAAACCATCTCCGCCAACGGTTACAAACCATTCATCATTACCAATTCCATTTGCGGTATTATTTCTCGAAGGTCCGCCTAATGAAAAATTATCTTGCGTACCGCCATAAACGTTGTAAAAAGGCTTCGAATTATCCACCGAAACGCGATAAAATTGAGTTATTGAAATGTTCTCTTTGAAATGCCAAGTTTTGCCATTTTCAAAAGTTTCATACAATCCTCCATCACATCCCACAAGTAAATGATTTCCATTGTTTGGATCTATCCAAATTGCATGATTATCGACATGTTTTTGATCCTCGGGAAACGGTTTTACAGTGATACCGCCATCCTCGGAAACATGCAAATAGGTATCCATGAAGAATAACCGTTTATCATTTTTTGGATCCACCATGATTTCCTGATAATAATTTCCAGACGTTTGAAAAGCATTGGTTTTCTTCCAACTCACACCAAAATCAGTGGAAGCATAAACACCACCCTGATCTTTTTTGCCTTCTACTATAGTATAAATTAATCCGGATGTGTTTTTGGCAGTTGCACATGAGATTCTACCTAATTCACCTTGAGGAAAGCCACCAGTAGCTTTTTGCCAAGTTTTTCCGCCATCCCTCGAAATATGCAATCCACTTTCTGGTCCTCCACCTAAATAGGTCCACTCATGTCTACGTCGTTGATGTGCGGTAGCATATAAGATTTGATCATTAAATGGATCGCGATGAATTTCATTGAATCCAGTTTCCTCAGATATATGTAATATTCGATTCCACGTTTTACCACCGTCTAATGTTTGATAAATTCCTCGATCTCCACCCGAATTCCACACTGGTCCATAAGCTGCTACTAAAACTTCATTGGAATTTTTGGGATTAATTGAAATCATCCCAATATGCATGGATTTTCCTAGGCCCAAATGAGTAAACGATTTGCCTCCATCCTCAGATTTGTAAATTCCATTTCCGTAACCTACACTTCGTTGATTGTTGTTTTCACCTGTTCCTACCCATAAAATATTAGGATTATTTGGGTCTAAAGCTAAACAACCTATACTCTGAGTTGAATAATTGTCAAAAATTGGCTGAAAAGTCACGCCTCCATTTTCAGTTTTCCATACACCGCCGTATGCAGCAGCCACAAAATATTGCGAAGTATTGTTTGGGTTTACTACAATATCAACGATTCGGCCACTGGTTTTCGCAGGTCCTATTTTTCGAAATCCTACAGTATTTAATGCTGATTTAAAAGCTTCGCTGTTTTGTTTTTCGGGGGATATTGATTCTGTTTTAGGAATTGAGTTACTTGGATTAGATTTCCTTTTTTGAGCTTGAATTGATCCATGTGAAAGGATGAATCCAATGGTGGGAATAAAAAATAAATAACGTTTACGCATAGGTTATTATGTTGTTGTTTGTTTGTTTAATTCATAAAAGTGATTTTCCAACTTATGAGCAATCCCTGACCAGCCAAATCGGCTTCGAATGGATTCTCCTCCGCTCTCGCCAACTTGTTTCCTAAATTCAGGATCCTTAAGCAACTTGATGGTGTTATTTGCAAATTCCCTAGGGGTAAGCGAAACTAAAGCTCCTTGATCGCGCTTTAATTTTAAACCTGTATAACCCACATTTGTGGTAACTACAGGGATATTCATAGAAAGCGCTTCGAGTACCTTGTTTTGAGTCCCAGCTCCTATTCTCAATGGTGAAACAACCACATGTGCTTTAGCATATTCCTTTGATAAGTCCTCAATAAAGCCCGTTACTTCCACTGATGGTGACTGAAGTGCTAAAACTTTGGGAACAGGACGCTGACCAGCTATTATAAATTTAGCTTCGGGAACTTCTCTTCGAATTAATGGCCAAATTTCGGAAGTAAAATATACAACAGCGTCAATATTGGGTGCATAATCCATATTGCCCGTAAACAAAATCCGATTTGGAATATATGCTGAATCAGATGGTTTGAACATATTTGTGTCGACACCATTTTCCAGAATTTCCACTTGATTCAGTCCTAAACTTTCTAAATAAAATTGATCTTCTAAACTGCAAACCAATACTTTCTTAAATTGGGAAACAAAATCAATTTCGATTTTTTTAACTCGTTTAAATTCAATATTTTCAAATAATTTATTTAAATAATTTGTTGAATTCTTTGCTCTTCTTTTCCAGTAAAGACTAAAGGCGTCAGGTAGGTCTAATATAACGTTATTTAGATTTACAGAATTTCTAAAAAACTGAGACATCCGAATGTGTTGAACATGGATTCCATCGTATTGATTTTGAGATAGCATTGAATTCAAAAGTTTTTGAAACTTTCGAGACCGAAAATAGTTCAATTGAAATGGATCACGGTTGAATAGTCCCCCTAACGTGTTAATAACGGACTTGTATTTGGGTAGGTAAACAAAGTCTATTTTCTTAAAATAGGGTTTAAGATTTTCTACATAAGAAATATCTTCAGGAGTTTCAGCTATTGTTATCAAATGAAGTTCGTGATTCTTTGATAATTCCTTGGCTAAATGGTAAATTTTTAGCTTATCGCCTCGAAATGGAGGGTACGGCATACGGTTTGCAACAAAAAGAAAACGCATTTGAGCAAAAATAACCGAATATTTTGAATGCATGTATTATAATTGCATTTTACACAACAATGCAACTGAGTAAACGTATAGATAGTGTGATTGAGAGTCAAACTTTAGCCATGACAAAATTGGCCCGATCTCTCAAGGAACAAGGTAAAGATATTATTAGTTTAAGTATCGGTGAACCGGATTTTGATACCCCTGAAAATATTTGTAGAGAAGCAAGCAATGCTATGCAGCGCGGTGAAACCCATTACACTCCAGTTATGGGAACCCTCGCTTTTAGAAAAGCAATCCAAGAGAAACTAAATCGCGATAATAATTTATCGTATTCTACCCATGAAATCATAGTTAGTAATGGAGCAAAGCAGAGTATATTCAATGCTGTAATGGCTTTGGTGGATCCTGGAGATGAGGTATTATTACCAGCCCCTTTTTGGGTAAGTTATCCTGCAATGGTAAATTATGCTGGTGGTATTTGTATTGAAATCCCAACAACCATCGAAACTAATTACAAAGTTTCTGCTGAGGTTTTGGAATCCTTTATTACTCCCAAAACAAAATTGATCATCTTTTCTTCCCCTTGTAATCCTAGTGGATCAGTAATGAGCGAATTGGAAATTAGAGCTTGGGCAGAGGTTTTGGAACGTCATCCACAAGTGTTTGTGATTTCCGACGAAATTTATGAGAAGATCGTTTACAACACAAAACCATTTTCGATAGCAAGTATTCCAGCCATGAGAAATCGAGTAGCCACCGTAAATGGTCTTGCAAAAGGTTATGCAATGACAGGTTGGAGAATTGGATATATGGCTGGACCGGAGGCTTTAATAAAAGCTTGTGAGAAATTTCAGGGTTTAATTTCTAGTGGTGCGAATTCTATTGCTCAGGCCGCAGGAATTGAAGCTTTGGTTGGAGATCAATCACAAGTTGAAGAAATGCGCCAACAATTTGAAAAAAGAAAAGCGCTTATGGCAGAAAAACTTTCAGAAATCCCGGGTCTTAAAGTAAATAGTCCCGAAGGTGCTTTTTATCATTTCCCTGACGTTTCAGCATTCATAGGTAAAAGTCATGAAAATGGCACAATCAACAATGCAGATGATTTATGTATGTATCTACTCGAAAAGGCATGGGTTGCTTTGGTTTCGGGGGATGCTTTTGGCTCAAAAAACTGCGTTCGTTTGTCCTATGCTACATCTGAACAACAAATCGTTGAAGCCGTAAGTCGAATTCATAACGCATTAATACAGCTGAAATAATGGATTTGTGCGTTTTTTGACGCATTGCTCTCTATATTTGCAATTGATTTATATCTCATGAACTATCTCAATAATTTGGATTCCATATTCTCTGATTTTAACGGAAAGCGTGTTGTTATTGTTGGCGACATCATGGTGGATAAATATGTGATCGGTAAAGTAGATCGAGTATCCCCAGAAGCTCCTGTACCTGTTGTGGATGTTAGTCATCTGGATTCAAGATTGGGTGGTGCGGGAAACGTTGCACTTAATATCAAAGCAATGGGGGGGATACCAATTTTGTGTTCCGTAATTGGTCAAGATGTTGAGGGAGACGATTTATTGGAAATGTTGGATAAACAAGGATTGTATTCTAAAGCAATTCTCCGCAGCGATAAGCGTAAAACAACCACAAAAACACGTGTTATTGGTAACAATCACCAGTTGTTGCGCTTTGATCATGAAGTAAAAAATGACTTAGATTCTCTTGATAGTTTTTTGCTTCAAGAAAATTACAACAGAGAAATTGAAAATTGTGATGTAATTATTTTTGAGGACTACAACAAAGGAGTTCTTCACATAGGAAATATAGAGAATCTCATTCAGTTGGCCAATAAATTGAATATTCCAACAATTGTGGATCCCAAAAAGAACAATTTCTTATCCTACAGGAATGTAACCTTATTCAAACCCAATTTGAAAGAAATCAAAGAAGGGTTAAATATTTCTTCTGATTTAAGTGATACCGAGGAATTGCAAATGGCTATTCAATCTTTACAAGATAAATTGAATAATAAAATCACTATGGTTACACTTTCAGAACGTGGTGTAATTATTGCCACAGATAACGAATGGTTGTCCGTGCCGGCACATGTACGAAATATCGCAGATGTGTCGGGTGCAGGTGATACTGTGGTAAGTGTTGCTGCTCTTTGTTTAGCTTTGAATTTAGATTTGAAACTAATTGCAGAACTAAGCAACCTTTCAGGTGGTTTGGTTTGTGAAAAATTAGGCGTTGTTCCAATTGAAAAAGAGCAGCTTTTGTTAGAGGCAAAACGTATTCTCTCTTAATTAGTTATAGCGCATTACTTAAATATTTAGATTAAGTTATTTGCGTTTCGCTTCAATCGCATTTTTTCATAATTAGGAGTATAGAATGAATCATTCAATACAATTTGATCCTTGGTTCAATTAA
>CAYPYX010000055.1:0-6699 GCA_964415065.1 uncultured Rhizobium sp. | reverse complement strand
TGAATTAATATTCTGGCTTAATTATTATATCAACTGTTCAGAAATGCTGAAATTTCAGTTAAGCGCGCTGAATTAATATTCTGGCTTAATTATTATATCAACCATTCAGAAATGCTGAAAATTTCCAATTAAGCGTGCTGTTTGAAGGTTTTGTTCAAATTTTTCAACATAGCAAACAATACTAATGCCGCCAATCCCAACAATAAAGTGTTTACCCAAAAGAAATTAGCTTTATTGTCGTAAGTATCCCATAAAGAACTTAATACACCCGATAATTTATTACCAATTGAAGTAGCTAAAAACCATCCTCCCATCATAAGAGAAGTCAGTCTTGCTGGACTTAATTTAGATACAAGAGATAATCCCATAGGACTCAAAAACAATTCCCCAATTGTAATTACCGCATACGATGAAATAAACCACCATGGAGAAGATTTAAGCATTCCGTTTTGAGATGCATAAACAGCACCTACCATAACCAAGCAGGATAATGCAGAAATAAATAATCCCCATGCAATTTTAGAGGGCGTCGATACCATGATTCCTTTGGATGTTAACCAGGTAAAAAAAGCCACTACTAATGGAGTTAGTAAGACCACCCAAAATGGATTTACCGATTGAAATAAATTGGTGTTAAATGCATAAATAGTTTGGCCTTCCGAAAGTTGAGAACGATAACTCGAATCTGTGTTTTTAAAATAATTAGGATAATCGTATACTTTCTTTCCTTTTTGAATAACACGAAATTTATTATCCAAAAGAGGAACTGAATCTTTTTTGTAGGTTATTTCTTCTGCAAGTTTTATGGATTTTACCGTTGATACCATAGCAGATGGAACTTCCCGGTCGGTATATCGATCCGCCCATGTATTTAAAGTAGATCCATTTTGTTTAAATACAGCCCAGAAAGCCACTACTACAGCAAAAATGGTTAACATTGCTCCTATTTGACTCTTTTCTTCCTTGGGTGATCGAACGTACAGATTTACATAAAAGAAAACCACAGGTATACAACCAAATAGAAATGCATCTGTCGTATGTGATCCAATTATAGGTTCAGGTAAATTGAATCCAATTAATCCAAAAATAACGGATGGTAATAATATGATGGAAAGAATTCGCATCAAGGGCATATCGTTGGAATTTGTAGGTTTAATTACATCTGCATGTTTGTAGTTTTTGGTTCCAATCAAAAATATCAGTACACCAATGAACATGCCGATTCCAGCTGCTATGAATGCAGCTCCCCAACCCATAATGTTATACAAAACAGCCCCGAAAAAATTACAAATGAATGCCCCTACATTGATACCCATGTAAAAAATATTGTATCCGGCATCTTTTAATCCTTTGTATTTTTCGTCGTTGTAAACATTGCCAAGCAAAGTAGAAATGTTGGGTTTGAAAAATCCATTTCCTAACACAATTAATGTCATAGAGATATACAACATGGTTAAATTATGAATCGACATTAATGTATATCCCACGCCCATCAATATGCCACCAATGATAATGGATTTACGATAGCCCAAAACTCGGTCAGCTAACAAGCCACCAATGAAAGGAGTAAGAAATACAAAAGCGATAAAAGTTCCATATAAATCGGAGGCTTCTTCCTCAGTCATGGAAAATCCGCTTTTTACGTCTTTTAAATAGAGTGTGAAGATACCAATCATTAAATAATACCCAAATCGCTCCCACATTTCTGTAAAAAACAAATAATTCAATGCTTTGGGATGTTTTAGTTTGCTCATATTAATTCAGTTTCAACAAATCTATTTAAGTTATTTCTGAATACCCAACCGATAACAAAATAAATGCTAATAAATTCTTGCCATTCGGTTAATAAAAAAAACGGCTACCTCCTGAGAAGTAGCCGTCATGTAACATTGTCTTTATTGTTAATTTGCGATAGAGTTATTTAACTCCATGCATCATACCGAGTAATTTTTTATTAAGCATAAGCACAATCAAACCTAGGGCAATAACTATACCAGCAATCATTGCAAAGATGTTCATGGCTCCTAGTTTTCCGAAGAATTGAACTAAATATCCTGACAAGAAATTAGCGACAAAACTACTCAAGAACCACACTCCCATCATCAATGAACCCAATTTTACCGGTGCTAATTTAGTTACAAGACTCAAACCTACTGGCGACAAACATAATTCACCCATAGTGTGAATGAGATAAGTACCAACCAACCACATCAAATTGGCTTTTACTGTCGCATCTGCATTTTCACCACCACGTTCCATGGCTGCACCAATCATCATAAAGAAACCTACACCCAACAAAATCATACCCAATCCCATTTTTATGATGGAGTTAGGCTCTTTGTCTTTCGCACTTAAACGAGTCCACAAGAATGTAAAAATCGGTCCAAGTAATACAATAAATAAAGGATTTACTGATTGGAACCATGAGGTTGGAATCGTCCAAGCTTCATCCATCATTCCAAACATGGTAACATCTCTGTTAATATATCTATCGGTATATAAACTGATTGAACTACCCGCTTGTTCGAACCCAGCCCAGAAGAAGATGTTGAATAACATCATAATAATAATTACGCTTAAACGACTTTTTTCTGCCGCGGTTAATGGTTCATTAGAAGATTGTGATTCTTTTTGCTGTTTAGCACCAGGTACCATGCCTAAATCACCTAGCATATTTTTCGCCTGACTATTAAACAATAATTGTCCTAAAATCATACCGATACCTGCTGCAAGGAATCCATATCCGAAACCGTAACTAAGTACTTGTCCATCTGGATTTTTCACGGCAAAGTAATCTTCAGCTAAAAATCCACAAACCAATGGTGCTAAAAACGCACCTAAATTGATACCCATATAAAAAATGGTGAATGCTGCATCTTTGCGTTTGTCGCCTTCTGGATACAATTGACCTACAACAGTACTGATGTTGGGTTTAAAGAAACCATTTCCTAAAATCAGTAACAACAGTCCCAAGTAGAACATGGCCATAGATTCGGCGCTAGAAGCGAATAAGCAAAATTGTCCAATTGCCATGGTAATACCACCAATGGTGATGGATTTTCTTTGACCCAAATAATTGTCAGCTAACCAACCTCCAAAAATGGGTGTCAAATAAACCAAACCGGTGTAAATTCCATAAATTAAACCTGCATTGTCGTCGGAGAAACCTAAACCTCCTTCAATGGCAGATTTCGTCATGTAAAGCATTAACAATCCGCGCATTCCATAATAGCTGAAACGCTCCCACATTTCCGTGGCAAACAACAGATATAACCCTTTTGGGTGTCCGTTGGCTTGTTGAGTAGTTGCTGTAGTCATTTTATAAGATTAATAATAAATTTAATTCGGCTAAAATAGATAGAAATTGGGAAATACACTAATTGAAAAAAATATCTTTATACACGGTATTCAGCGGATTTGAATTAAATTGCGAGCAATGTTTTCAATAAGTGTATCTGAAATTGCTAAAATAACAGGCGGGAAAATATCCCCCGAAAGCGAAAATATCAGTATATCAAAGGTTTCAAAATTGGAGGATGGTACTTCCGGAAGTTTGGGTTTTTTCTCCAATCCCAAATACGAAAAACAACTTTATTCTACAGAATGTTCCGCAGTTTTTGTACCTAAAGATTTTGTTCCAACCACTGATAAACATCCCGCTCTTATTTTTCATGAGAACCCATATTTCGCATTTTGTGTAATTCTATCGCGGTATTTTAACCCGAATAAATTAAAATCGGGTATATCCGATAAATCCTTTATAAACAATACTGCTACAATTGGTGAATCGGTATATGTAGGTGACTTTGTTAGTATAGGAGAAGGAACAATTATTGGAAATAACTGTCAAATTCATTCAGGTGTAAAAATCATGGATGATTGTATTATTGGTGAAAATGCGGTTTTGTTTCCCAATGTGGTAATTTATCCGGGAGCTCGAATTGGTAAAAATTTCACAGCCCATGCCGGTAGTATTATTGGTAGTGATGGTTTTGGATTTGCGCCAATAAATGGTCGTTATGAAAAAATTCCTCAAGTGGGTAATGTGGTGATTGAAGATTTTGTAGAAATTGGTGCCAATTGTTGTATCGACCGAGCAACCATGGGTTCTACCATAATTAAAGAAGGAACTAAATTAGATAATATGGTTCAAATTGCCCATAATGTTGAAGTGGGTAAACATACAGTAATTGCAAGCCAAACTGGTGTTGCAGGTAGTACAAAAATCGGAGATCATTGTGTTTTTGGTGGACAAGTTGGAATTGCTGGTCACATTGAAATTGCCTCAGGAAATCAATTTGGTGGACAATCTGGTATTACCGGAAGTGTATTAAAAACAGGTCAGAAAATGACTGGAACTCCGGCAATGGATGTTAATTCGTATCTTCGCGGTGTTGTTGGAATGCAAAAAATTCCTAACATATTAAAACAATTGAAAGAACTACAAACGGAAATAGAACGCTTAAAGTCCCATGGGAAAGATTAATCAAAAACAGACAACATTAAACGAATCCATAAGTTTTACAGGTGTAGGTTTACATACCGGAGAAAGTGTAACGGTGACTCTTGTGCCTGCATCTGACAATCACGGTTACAAATTTCAACGTGTTGATTTAGATGGCCAGCCAATTATTGAAGCCGACTGTGATTTAGTTACAGATACCAGCCGAGGAACCACTTTAGAAAAAAACGGTGCTAAAATTTCAACCGTTGAACATATGTTAGCTGCCTTAGTCGCTACGGAGGTAGATAATGTACTAATTCAGGTTGATGGGCCAGAAATGCCGATTTTAGATGGAAGTTCTATTGAGTTCGTACGAACTATCAAGGCCACGGGTTTGAAAGAATTAGAGGAAGATCGTGAGGTTTTTGAAATTCCATATAACATTCATTTCCAGGATCCGGATAATCATGTAGAGATTATAGCTATGCCTGTAAACGATTACAGAATTACGGTAATGGTTGATTACAACTCCCCCGTTTTAGGCACTCAACACGCGGCATTGACCAATATGAATGATTTTGAAGAGCAAATAGCGCCTTGCAGAACATTCTGTTTCTTACATGAATTGGAGTATCTACTTCAAAATAATTTAATAAAAGGGGGTGATTTAAATAACGCCATTGTTGTTGTAGATAAAGCGGTTTCACAAGATGAACTAGATCGATTAGCTAAAGTCTTTAAAAAAGATAAAGTAGAGGTTAAAAAAGAAGGTATTCTAAATAATTTGGATCTGCGCTTTCATAATGAACCTGCAAGACATAAATTATTGGATATGATTGGGGATTTGGCTTTGGTGGGTATGCCTATTCGCGGCCAAATTATGGCAGCTAGGCCGGGACATGCTTCCAATGTGGCATTCGCGAAAAAAATAAAGCAAGTGATAAAAGCAGAAAATCGTAGAAAGCAAGAAGGTCGCCCGCATTACGATCCAAATACTAAACCTGTTTATTCAACAAAAGAAGTAATGAAGTTGTTGCCACATGCCCATCCTTTTTTATTAGTTGATAAAATTATTGAAATTGGAGAAACTCATGTGGTTGGAGTTAAAAATATTACTTACGACCAATGGTTTTTTAACGGACATTTTCCAGGAGATCCCATTATGCCCGGTGTATTGCAAATCGAAGCAATGGCTCAAACCGGTGGAATCTTAGTGTTAAGTACAGTTCCAGATCCAGAAAATTATGGAACTTACTTTTTGAAAATAGACAATACTCGCTTTAAGGATAAAGTAGTTCCAGGTGATACATTGGTAATGAAATTGGAATTAACAGAACCAGTTAGAAGAGGTATCTGTATCATGAAAGGTAGAGCTTGGGTAGGCGATAAATTAGTTTGTGAATCTGAATTGATGGCACAAATTGCTAAAATAAATTAATAAAAACACACGATGATTCAACCATTGGCATATGTTCATCCTTCTGCAAAAATCGCAGATAATGTGGTAATTGATCCTTTTGTTACTATTCATGCAGATGTTGAAATAGCAGAAGGTACACATGTAATGTCAGGAGCTGTTATTTTTAGAGGTGCTCGAATAGGGAAAAATTGTAAAATTTATCCCGGAGCTTCAATTGGAGCTATTCCTCAAGATCTTAAATTTGATGGTGAAGAAACCTTAACAATTATTGGGGATAATACCACCATTCGAGAATATGTAACCATCAATAAAGGGACAAAAGCTCTTGGGTACACCAAAGTGGGAAATAACGTATTGTTAATGGCGTATGTGCATCTAGCTCATGACTGTGTTGTTGGAGATTATGCGATTTTGGCAAACTCAGTTCAGGTAGCTGGGCATGTACATATTGGTGAATGGGCAATACTTGGTGGTGCTGCATTGGTTCATCAATTTGTTAAAATTGGTCGACATACCATGATTAGCGGTGGTTCTCTGGTTCGTAAGGATGTCCCTCCATATACTAAAGCGGCTCGTGAACCACTTAGTTATGAAGGTGTTAACAGTATTGGTTTAAGAAGAAGAGGCTTCTCTAATGAAAAGATCTCTGAAATTCAAGATATTTATCGCACTTTGTTTGTTAAAAGTTCTAATACAAGCAAAGCGTTAAAATTAATTGAAGCTTCTTTCGTCCCCACCGCAGAACGCGATGAAATATTAGCGTTTATTCAAGATTCTGACCGCGGTGTTATGAAGGGTTATTTGACCAAATAATATGAATTCTATCGAGTTTGTA
>CAYPYX010000054.1:2138-15299 GCA_964415065.1 uncultured Rhizobium sp. | reverse complement strand
AGTTTGTTTTTTACAATTCAATCATTATGTTTGCTTTAAGTAAAAGAAATAACGGTGAAAAATAATTATTGGCACGGTTATTGAAAGCAGAAAAACAACAAAACCAAAAAATAACTTATTATGAAAAAAATTACTTCTTTCTTCGCAATTGCTTTTGCATTAATCGGAATGTCTAAAGCACAAATGGTAATCGCTGGTGAGCAATTCTCTAAAAACCCTGCACAATACAATGGCAGACAGATTACTATCAAGAACATTCAATTGGATTTCTCTAACAATGCAGCAGCTCCTGCTGGTGCGGTTGCTCCTGCTCCTCACGGTGGTGCTCCTTCTAATGCGCCTCAAGCTCCAGGACCTAACGGTCAGGGTGCTCAAACCATCAAATGCAATCCTCCTAAAGGTTTCGTAAGCATTGATGTTGATTTTATCGCTGACCCTGAGTACAAAGGTTGTTTCTTCATTTCACAAGCACAATACAACCAATTAAAAACTCAAGCGGGTGGACAAAGATTGGATGCCCAAATCACTTTCAAAGGTGATAACCGTATGGGTTACAACATTACCTTATTCAAAATTGGTAAATAATAACGAGTATTATATTTAACTAAAAAGCGGAGCCTAAAAGGCTCCGCTTTTTTTTATTCAGTAATAAACTCAAATCTGTTGCAAACACTATAAACTTCAACATTGTAAACTTCTTATAAACTGTATATTTACAGATCACTCACCGCTACGACTATTGCAGTGTTTGCTTCTTGCAGTTTGTGAATTTCGTTCAAAATTGAATTATTACTGTTAACTCAAAGCTCTATAAGAGCTGTTTCCAGACGCGTAGTACATTGTGAATTTCGTTCAAAATTGAATTATTACTGATAACTCACACCACCCTTTCTGGGGCGGTGTACACATTGAATCGATTCGATTTCAGAAACCCTACTAAGGTAATGTGGTACTCTTCCGCTAATTCTACAGCTAAACTAGAAGGGGCGCCAATGGCGCATATCATGCGCAAGCCAGCCATGCTGGCTTTTTGAACAAGTTCAAAACTGGCGCGTCCGCTTAATAATAAAATCCGATTAAACATCGGCACCTCCCCCCGCTCTAATGCCCGTCCAATCATCTTGTCCAACGCGTTGTGTCGACCTACATCTTCCGAAATATCCAACAATCTGCCATCCAAATCAAACAATCCTGAAGCATGAATGCCACCACTGTATTCAAAACCATCTTGTCTCTGTCGTAATGATTCCGACAATCCCAATAAAACAGCCGATGAAACATTCCAAGATTTTGCAGGCAGTACCATTGGACAGGCCAATTTCACCGCATCAATCGATGCTTTCCCACAAACTCCACAACTGGATGTTGTATAGAAATGTCGCTCCAATTTTTTCAAATCCAAAGACTCAAAATTGCGCAAAACCACTTGAACATTCCCTTCCTTTAATAACACTTGGGAAACGTCTTCCATTCCCCGAATTATTCCTTCCGTAAATAAAAAACCTAAGGCCAATTCTCGATCATTTCCGGGTGTTCTCATTGTTACAGAAAGGTCGATTTTTGAGTTTATACCATTCCGATCCCCCGAAATTAGTTGAATTAATAATGGTTCTTCTACCGACAATAAATCGGTTTCCGCCTTCCAATTCCCATCCGCGAAACGGCTAATTTCAAATGGCATCAAACTGTATTTTGTCATAAATTGTGAATTTAATCAAATAATAAGATCAATCTTTCAAATAGATTTAATAACAAAGTAAGAATTATTTCCCGATTGATTCAAATGAATTCCCATTACAAAAACTATTTCAACTGGATAAACTTCAATTTCGCTAGAATAAAAACTAGTACTATGTTACCGTTAAAACAAGCCACATCAGAAAAACACAAAATTGCAGAACAAATGCCATTCAATGTCAAAATGAGCACAGGTAAACTGAGCAAATTTGAATATTTAAATTACTTAGTTCAACAGTTAGAACTATTTAAAACCATTGAATCCAAAGGAATTCCCCATCCTGATTTGAGTCGAGTTAATGCTTTGATTTTTGACATACAAGAATTAGCCATTCAGCAAATTTCAATTCCCCCTATTCTAAAATCAACACAGAAATATTCGAACTATTTAAACTCATTAAACTACCAAACTATACTACCCCACATTTACCTTAATTACTTAGCCGTAATGTTTGGAGGACAAATGATTAAATCGAAAGTACCTTCTTCGGGTAAATTTTATAAATTCAATTCTCCAACCGAAGCCATGCAATCCATACGTGAAGTGCAAAGTGATTTATGGGCAGATGAAGTCAATTTAGGATTCGATTTTACCATTGAAATTTTTAAAGAGCTAGATCTACAGAAAGATTCTCATGAAGAACAGGCAACAACAAATTTATAACCTTTGTCAATACTCTAGAAAATTGGAATATACTGAAATTGAATCTACCACCGAATAATCATTCATTTTTTCATAGTTGTAACACTTATTCGTCAACACTTTTCAATTCAGACCAATTCTGAGGCGTCAGTAAGTAAATTTCTGGCGCCTTTTGTTTTAGGAAGCGACTCAACGACTGATTTCCCTCAGCAAACCACTGCTCTAAATCTTGTAAATGAGCGTAGGAATAAACACCTATCAAACCATTGATTATGTTGGTCGAATCGTCCAAATAAAAAACCGATTTATTCGTTAAACGATGTATTTCAACCATTTCTCTAAGCGCCTCATTACGCAAATTGGGATAATCAACTGCGACCACCAACAGTCCTGACTTTTCCAACTTTTTCCACGTTTGAAAATAACTTAAAATTCCACCAATCGGACCCGAATTAGCATAAAACTCCGCATCGAATTCCCAACTGATTTTATCCCATAAATCCTCAATTTTCAAACTTCTATATGGAATTGCCCCGAATGTTCCAGTGTGACCAAAGTTTTCGGTACTTGATTCTGAAAGAAATTCACCATCATTTTGAGACTCATTTATGTTTTTCATTAAACCCAAAATCTCATCCTGAAAATTCCCAATATTATTTTCTTGGTTTCGGGGGATGTTAATTCCTATATTCATAACAAAGTCATGTACCGCTAACGCCAAGCGAAACCATTGTGGCTGTGAATTTTGATAAATTTTTTTGAACTTTGGAGAACCCATTCGGCTACTCTGTCCCCCGCCAACAATCAAACCTTTTAATGCGGGTTGAATATGTTTAATTTGAGGAACTTGAAACGCTGCATGTTGTTCTAAACTGTCAAATTTTATAACCTCGTACTTAGGTAAATGTTGGGTGTGTTGGATTTCAAAATCACTCAAAAGTTCCTTTCGAATCAGCACCAAAAGTTTGGGGAATGATTTACCTTGAGTTTTGCGTAGTTCTATAGTTTGAGTATACGATTTAAAAAACTGCGTTAGTTGAGGTTCAAATCCTTCGTTGCGATGCAACTCCAGTTTACCTACTTCATCCAATACCAACCAATCTGTATTTTCTTGCTTCAATCCATTGTATAACCATTGAATCCCTTGTTCGAATGCAAGTTTGCTAAAAATAAACCGACCCACTTTAATAACTGGTTTTTGGCCTTCTTCTCCGAGTTGGATTTCAAATTCAATGGATTGTTGGGTTTCAACATTCATAAGTCGTCTGAGATGCAAATTCGGTTGCACTACAGTTTGAAGGTATTTTGCTGCATTCAAGTCACTAACGGGTGTTGAATCCAGCGAAACCACCCCATCAAATCGAAAGTTTCTGGCTTTCATCAAGCCTATCCAATGGCGCAGCCAAGTAGTTTTACCGGTCCTTATATCCCCCGAAACCAAAAAAACTGACGACTCATCCATACGTTAATCCAGATCATTTTTAACGTTGGAGTTATTTAGATTTTCTTGCGACTGTATCCGAATGGCAATCATAAATTCCATAGCTCGAATGTACTTCATCAATGCCGAAACATTGGATTCCACGCAGTATAAACTAAATTTATAATCCATTCTAAATTGCATAAAATCCTGGGTAATATCATTGACCAACTGAACATTTTTATGCTTTTTTGCTCCCCGTTTAACGATATAATTAAACAAGGGGTTTATGATCAAAAACAGCATCAGTGTTGCTGAAAGGCTGCGAATTAATACATACGAAATATTGTGTTTAGAGTCTTGTACAAATCCCAAAATCAAAACCATAGCTACGAGTACAATCAGATACACAAACCAGAACATGTATTTATTGGAAGTCAACGGATTACGATACATACTATTGGGTTCTTTGTATTCTTTTTGCTTGTAACGAATGATTTCAAAAAGGGAAGTTAAACGGTCTGGGAAACCACTCATTCTCCAACCCAAAACAGCACCCCAAACAAAATAAATAGAAACATAAATAATAGCCAACCAAGCAGTTCCCGATAAACTTGACAGATTACTGCTCGAATTCAGTCCCAACTCTTTAGCAATAGTACCCAAAAAAATATCCAGAGCATCTTTCAGAGATTCACCATACATAATTACCAAGGTTAATAATTTTTGAAGGGATGATTCCATCATTGCAACTATGGAGAATAACACGGAAGCTACTTTGTAATTACGTATAATTGAAAATATCAAGGCAGCTGCAAAACCTTGAAAACTAACTGCCAAATAGGCCGGAATCGGGGAATGTGGACTGGCCCCAGCTTTAACCACTAAAACCACACCGGTAGCTCGAATAATATCTTTCCAAACATGTTCCGATTTCAATGCCATTACACACAATATAGCCACGGCTGATCCACCTACAACCAATCCGGTAAGTGGCAAACGTATGGCATGAAGCAATCCCCCCAAAGTAACTTCAACGAATGCCCAAAGTGCGGTTAATTGAAACCAGATCGATTGCTTGGAGTATCCTAGATTTTTTACAATTTTCATTTTAAAAGGTAGTTCTACTATTTCTAATTTATCCTAGATCGTTAAAAAACCCATTCGAACCAAGGTCGATTGGAATCTACATAATCACTCTTCCTTTTTCCATTCCAAGTACAATGTACAATGTGTTTTTGTTCGTTTTTGTAGGACATAAGGAGTTTATTATAAATTTTAATAGTTTCGGTTCTTTTAGCTAGGGCAATCCACTTTTTTGCAGGCAATTTTATGGTAAATGTAAACTGAGTAGATTCTTCGGCTGGTTGAAACTGGATCAACTCCAGAGGTAATTCTTCTCGTTTACTATGAGTTAAATGAAGAATCCACCATTGTATACTTAAGTTCTTTTTAAAAAATGATTCCATCAGCGGATAGAGCACTTTGCCTTCTTCACTTTCTCGGGGGATATTTTGAAAATCGTTGGGCAGACGAACTCCGGTTTCCTTTTGAAAGGCTGCCTCAAAATCGTCGGTAAATAATTTTACTTTCAGTTCCCAACTTTCTCTTTTGGGATTACGAAGATCCACACTTAATTCAGTGATACCTACAAAAAACGGATGCTTAATAAACGATGATGTTATCTCCACGGTGAGCACCATGAAGGCAATCCATAAACCGCATTTAAAGTATCTTTTTTTCGTAAAGGATTGAATTTCGCAGAGTAGACGATTCATAGTGGAAAGTTGCTCAAATTGACTGTGATTTTACTCAATTTCTTTTGAATAATCGATAAATATACGGAGTTTTGCGTCAAAGTTAGTTCACAACAACTCAATTCCCCATTCTGTGTTTCAAATTGATTGGTTTTTTTGGATAAAATTTGGATTCCAGCATATTTTGGATTTCAATGGTTACGACCACATGCTATTCTTGTTAGTTATGTTCACGCCGTTGGAATTGAAACATTGGCGAACCATTATACTTTGGGTTACGGCCTTTACCGCTGGTCATTCACTTACATTGGCTTTATGTGTTTTTGACATTTTTTCCATTCCCGCTTACATTGTTGAAATTTGCATTGCCAATACCATTGTGTGGGGCGCTTCACGCGGGCTTTATTATGTTTACACAAAAAAGGACATGTCACAGCTCAAACGCAATTTTGGCACCATTGCCTTTTTCGGTTTGATTCATGGTATGGGATTTTCCAATCAATTAAAACAAATAAGTATCAATCCCCACAATTTATTGTGGGAATTATTGGGTTTCAATATCGGATTGGAGCTTGGTCAAATTCTATTTTTAGGCTTATTGTTCGGTTTTAAATTCTGGATGGCTTCATCAGCTAAAGGTAAACTTCGTGTTTCTCCCAATTTTAAATATCAATTTGAATTAGGAATACTTCTTGTTTCTTGGGTGTGTGGATTGTGGATGTGTATCGACAGAATTGTAAATTCATCTTTGAATTGATTATATTCGCAAGCTGAGTATTTTTTCACTCAAAACCCAACCTTTTACGCTAAAATGAAACGAGTTTTACACCAAGGCATCTTGTGGTGCACGCTATTGTTCAATGGTTCTTTGTTAACTGGACAAAATGTTTTTAACAATCCTCGATCCAATCACGGAAATCGATTTGAGCAAATTGGACCTCTTTTAGAGGATGTAAATGAATATCGTGCAGCTTCTGGTGCACCAGGCCATGCCTACTGGCAGCAAAAAGCAGATTATAAAATCACCGCTGTTCTTGATGAACAAAGAAGGGTTTTACACGGTTCAGAAACCATAACCTACACCAATAATTCTCCCGATTTTTTGAATTATTTGTGGTTACAACTCGACGAAAACGAGCACAATCCTAAAGGTGAAAACAATTACTTTAATGAAAGTAAGTTGAATGAACCTATTACACCCGAACAAATATCCGATTTGGATGTACAAAAACGTTTGAATGGTTATGGTACTAATATTTGGAGTGTTACGGATGCTAAAGGACAAAAACTTCCATTTACCATCAACCACACCATGATGCGAATTGATCTTCCCAAAGGGCTAAAATCGAAGGAAAAGTTTGTTTTCAACATTCGTTGGAGCTACAAAATTTCCGAAAGAATGCGTATGGGTGGTCGTGGTGGATACGAATTCATGCCCGATGGTCAATCGGATTTATTTACCATTTCGCAATGGTATCCAAGAATGTGCGTTTACAGCGACTATCAAGGTTGGAATCACAAACAGTTTACGGGAAGAGGCGAGTTTTCGTTGGTTTTTGGAGATTTTGATGTGAATATCATGGTTCCTTCCGACCATATTGTTGCTGCAACCGGAGAATGTTCTAATTATAAAGAGGTGTTAAGCGCTCAACAGTGGAATCGTTGGAACAGCTGTTTCAACCAGTCTGAAAGCGCCATTCAAACTAAAAAGGTAAATACCCCCAATCAAATTGTTACTTTAGAAGACGTTAATGGAAACATAAACAATTATCTAAATATACTTTCCGGTAAAGGAATTCGTATAAATCCAAGCAATATTTCTGTGGTTTTTGGGGATGACAAAGCGTGCTCTGCCGCAAGTTCTAAACTGGATGTGGCATGTGCAGTAGATCCAAACAATAAAGACCAAATCAATGCTTTAGACGTATACGGTTTGGGATACAAAACATGGAAGTATTCAGCGAAAAACGTTCGGGATTTTGCTTGGGGATCTTCCCGCAAATTTACTTGGGACGCTATGCCAGAATACGTTGAGGGTAAAAAAGTAATGTGTATGAGTTATTATCCCAAAGAATCGTACAAATTGTATAACAAATATTCTACCAAGGTAGTTGCACATACCATCAAAACCTACTCAAAATACACTATACCCTATCAATACCCAGTGGCCATTTCAGTAGAAGCAAGCAGCGGTATGGAATATCCAATGATTTGTTTCAACTACGGTAGAACCGATTCTGCTGGTAATTATACAGAAGCTACCAAATATGGGATGATTGGGGTAATTATTCATGAGGTTGGACATAATTTCTTCCCGATGATTATTAATTCAGATGAACGTCATTGGAGTTGGATGGATGAAGGATTAAATACGTTTGTACAATTTTTGACTGAGCAAGAATTTGACAATAATTATCCGTCTAGAAGAGGTCCAGCTCACAAAATTGTGGATTACATGAAACTTCCCGTTGAGCGTTTGGAACCGATCATGACAAATTCTGAAAACATCATCGAATTTGGACCAAACGCCTACGCAAAACCAGCAACGGCATTGAATATTTTGCGCGAAACCGTAATGGGCAGAGAGTTATTTGACTACGCGTTTAAAGAATATTGTCGCCGTTGGGCATACAAACATCCTCGACCTTCGGATTTTTTCCGTTCGATGGAAGACGCATCGGGTGTAGATTTGGATTGGTTCTGGAGAGCATGGTTTTTTGATATTCAACCAGTAGATATTCGTTTGGATTCTGTGGTGGCATTTAAGCTCAACAATCCAAGCAGTGTACCCGTAAAAATAGATACTCTAAATACGAATGAGCAGTTGAACATCCCCCGAAACAGAGCCGCTCGCAGAGCTCAAGCTATGGAGGATGATCGTTTCTTGCACGTTTCTCGTTTGCGCAACAAGGCTGCAGGAATGGTGTTCGCAGTAGATACAGATACTTCATTGCGCGACAAGTATTATTACCGTGCTTTGAATGTTAAAGGAGAAGTGGCTGAAGAGCGCATTCAACAACGCGATTCATCTCAAAAAATTCAAACCGTAAATCGTTTAAGTGGATACGATGTCGTTTCGGATGTAGAATTTGCGAACTACAAGAACAATTATTACTATCAATTGAGTTTAAGTAATGTTGGTGGTACAGTGATGCCAGTAATTATTCAATGGAATTATGTGGATGGGACTTCCGAAGTGGATTACATCAGTGCTTACATTTGGAGAAAAAATGAAGATAAATTCACCAAAGCGTTCGTGAAATACAAAGAGGTTCAAAGTATAGTAATTGATCCATTCCGTGAAACTGCGGATATAGATGAGAGTAATCAACGCTGGGACGCATTTGAAAATCCTAATCTAAAATCAAAAGGTTCTAAATTGGGTATCAAGAATTTGTTAAAAAGAAAATAAAATTTTACTAAAAGGTAGGAAAGTTCAAGTATTCCGTTACCTTTGAATACTTAAAGTTAATTGAATGCACACAGGTAAAGTTAAATTTTTCAATGAAACCAAAGGTTACGGTTTTATTGTAGACGACCAAAACGGAGAAGAGTACTTTTCTCACGTAACTGGCTTAATCGACAAAGTTCGTGAAAACGATGCTGTTGAATTTGAGTTAGAAGAAGGTAAAAAAGGCTTAAACGCCGTTAAAGTAAGAGTAATAGGTTAATAAAGTATATATAATTTATTTCTGTTTACCTTAAGAGTTTCTAATTTAAAATGCCCCATTTCTGGGGCATTTTCTTTTGGTATACTTGTTATGTTTGAAGCAAACTAATGATGAAAAGGATATATCAAAATTCAATGGGAATCAAAACTTGACGAATCCAAGTTACTGACCTTGACCCAAAGAATAGGCATCTACCCCATCAAACGAATACAGATTTTCCGTCTTAATCGAATCCAAACCGTGCTGTTCCGCCAATTGCAATAATTCAATAATATCTGCCTTGGTTGGAACATGCCCTTCAACCGGCTTGTATCTGCAGCGCCAATGATCTGTGCAAAAGGTTTCTTCAAATCCTTCTGGCCACACTTTAATACCGCGATTGGTAATCATGGATAAATTCATTTTCCCATTATTTAAAGGCTTCAACATATCCGCTAAGATATTGGCATCGGTGCCATGCCAATGAATAAATAAATCTACTCCTTTTAATTCTTTCTCTTTTTGAGGCTTGCGTTGATAGGGTGGTAAATTGAACTTCGCATCCTTACGAAACTCCACTCCCACCAATTGTACTGGTTTTTGTCCCAAGTTCGCAATAACAGCGTCTGTAAATTCAATGGTATTTACCTTTTTCTTGCTGGTTCCCTCTTTATAAATATCTACAGTATGAATACCATCTTCAATGGTTTTCAACCAAGCATTTTGAATTTTTTCCGCAGTTTCTGTTTGACCAATATGATTCAACATCATTACTGCTCCCTGCAACAATCCTGATGGATTGGCAATACCTTGTCCAGCGATCATAGGTGCAGACCCATGAATGGCTTCAAACATAGCGCAGGTTTCACCAATATTGGCCGATCCGCCTAAACCTACAGAACCCGTAATTTGTGCAGCAATATCAGAAACCACATCCCCATACAAATTGGGCATTACAATTACATCAAATACTTCCGGAGTGTCGGCTACTTTAGCCGCACCTATATCGATGATCCAATGCTCTTTTTCAATATCCGGATATTCAGCAGCGATTTCATCAAATACCTGATGAAACAATCCATCCGATTGCTTCATAATATTGTCTTTGGTGAAACAAGTTACCTTTTTACGGCCATAAACTCGTGCATACTCAAAAGCATAACGTATGATTTTCTCCGAACCGGGACGAGAAATCAGCTTCAAACACTGCACCACTTCATCGGTTTGTTGGTGTTCGATGCCCGCATACAAGTCCTCTTCATTTTCACGTATGATAACAATATCCATTTGAGGATGCTTCGTTGCGATATAAGGGTGCAAACTAATGCATGGACGAATATTAGCATACAATCCCAAAAACTTACGAGTACTAACATTCAAACTTTTATATCCACCGCCTTGAGGTGTTGTAATAGGTGATTTCAGAAAAACTTTGTTCCGGCGTATGATGTCCCAAGATTCCTTAGCAATTCCAGAAGTATTTCCAGAGAGATAAACCCGCTCTCCTACTTCAATTTCATCGATTTCTATCTCGGCTCCTGCCGCAGTTAAAATTCTCAGAGTGGCGTCCATAATTTCAGGACCAATTCCATCACCCTTTGCTACCGTAATTCTTTGCTTTGTCATTCGTTGCTATGCAAGGCAAATTTCGTCATATTGCCTACTCATTACAAACCGTTTAACGTCATTTTTGTATAATTCACCTACTTTTGTAGAAAGAAATCGCGTCGAAATTAAAACACTCCGTTTCTTTGCAAAGAAAATTTGCATCTTTATCTAACCGACGCAAAAATTTGTAACCCACTCTATGCAATCCACTACAAGGTACTTTTTTTCGAAAAAGGCCTATCAGATTTTAGTTTTAATTTTTTTGTTTTCGGGGGATGCATATTCTGCATTTTCAACATCTGATAGTCTCGATGAAGACACTATCGAGGAGGTCGTTGTAACCGCAACGCTAAAACCGGTTGGCAAATCAGAAAGTCCCGTATCCATTGAAATTTATCGAACTGCGTTCTTCAAATTAAATCCTACACCCAACTTATTTGAAGCTCTGCAATTGGCATCGGGTGTGCGTCCCCAATTGAATTGTAATGTTTGCAACACGGGCGACATACACATCAACGGCATGGAAGGTGGATATACGTTGATTCTGGTAGACGGAATGCCCATCATTTCTAATTTGGGATCGGTTTACGGGATGATGGGATTACCTAACTCCATGATTGAGCGCATGGAAATCATGAAAGGTCCATCCAGTGTGTTATATGGTAGCGAAGCAATGGGTGGTATCATCAACATCATTACCAAAACACCACAGTCTAACATCCCCCAAAAAAAGAAACGGCCTTCAACGCGATATGATCTAGATATGCATTCTACCTCGTGGCTAGAAACGAATTTAGATCTTTCCGCGGTTCATTTCTTAAATTCTAGAACTTCCATTCTCACAGGAATCAACGCATTTTGGTATGATCAATTAAAGGATTTTAATG
Source organism: uncultured Rhizobium sp. (assembly GCA_964415065.1). Lineage (GTDB taxonomy): Bacteria > Bacteroidota > Bacteroidia > NS11-12g > UBA955 > VMCP01. The sequence continues at coordinate 3,597 of CAYPYX010000054.1, read as the reverse complement.
ACGATGGTTTTACGGATATTGCATTGCAAAAAAGAGTTTCCTTTTTCCAAAAATGGAACGTAACTCGTCCTCAGAACAAAGCGTTCAATTTGGGAATTCGCGCCCTTACTGAAGAGCGATGGGGTGGCGAATTGAATTATTCACCTAGCGATTGGGGAAAAGAAACCCGTTACGGCGAACGCATCGGTACTCGGCGTTTAGAGTTCATGGGGAACTACGATTTACCTGGTACTATACCCATTCGATGGATGATTTCTTACAACATTCATCATCAAAATAGTTATTACGGAACCACACATTATAAAGCCGTTCAAAATACCTTTTTTAGTCAATGGGTGTATCAAAACAAGCCTTTAAAATGGTGGGATTTGGTTGGAGGCGCTACGGTGCGCAACAATTATTACAACGACAACATGCCTTTGGATTCTCAGCAGGCTCAATACGAAGCGTTAGCGAAGCCCAATAACATTTGGATTCCTGGTTTATTCAATCAAAATAACTTGAATCTTAGTTCTAAGTGGACTGCCAATATTGGATTGAGATTGGATTATCACCCCATTCATCGATTCATTCCCGGTTATACCTTGGCGCTTAAATTTGTTCCACAAAAAACCACCGTTGCACGTCTCAATTTCGGTCGCGGATATCGAATTGTCAACCTCTTCACTGAGGAACATGCCGCATTATCAGGTTCACGACGAATGGTAATCCCGGTATTTCTGAATCCCGAAACCTCTTATAATTTCAGCGGTAGTTTGAACCAAACCTGGACCATTGGAACAATTCTTTTTGATTTGGAAACCAATGTTTTTGGTGCTGTGTTTCAAAATCGCATTTATCCTGATTACGACAGCGACCCCAACGAAATTCGTTTTGTAAATACACGCCAAAACTCCTACAATCGAGGAATCAACATCAATTTGAACGTTCAACTACCTAAGCGGATTTCGATGCGTTGGGGAGTCACATTTATGGATGTTCGAGCTCCTTTTTCGGGGGATACCTTATCCAACGGACGAGTTGAAATTTATTATCAAACTCCATATTTCACAGAAAAATGGAATTCTAGTTTAACTATTTCCTACAAATCACGCACACAACGTTGGAATATCGATTTCACCGGCAATGCTGTAAGTTCTATGCGATTACCATTGCTTGGAGAATTCGATCCTCGTCCAGACCAATCGCCGTGGTATGCTATTTTGAATTTAAACGGTGGTTATCGTTGGAATAAAAAATTGGAATTTTATGGTGGTATCAAGAATGTATTCGATTGGACACCGGCTAAAACTGTTCCATTTTTAATTGCAAGAAGCCACGATCCGTTCGATAAAAAAGTAATTTTTGTTAATGGAGTAGCACAACGAACGGCTGAAAATCCCTACGGCTTGACCTTTGATCCATCCTATGTTTATACAGCCAATCAAGGTCGAAGAATCTTTTTTGGACTTCGTTGGCA
>CAYPYX010000054.1:0-2038 GCA_964415065.1 uncultured Rhizobium sp. | reverse complement strand
AAATAATTACAGATTAAATAAATCCAGCGGCAATGGTTTGATTAAAAATGGTAGTTAAATACCACATTGTACAACATCATATTAACTTTATTAAATATGTGTTTAGGAGTTAAAACTTCATCGGCCAGCTCGTGTTTATATGCTACTAAAACCTGCAATTCCATCCCTTTCCAAATTCCCCCAAACTCATGGCGTAAATCCAGATTCACCTGAGCATACGATGGCAATCCATATTTATTTAAACGATAATCGTATACCGATGGCAATTTAAAATATCCACCAGACAGATTAATCTTGGACTCAATTTTAGGGAAACTTTTAGTAATTTTCAGGGTTCCTGCATGCAAATTCCCAAGTCCTTCATTGCGTTCTCGGGGTAAAAATGTGTAAAATGGATCCCTACCCCATTCTCGAGGCATTAAATAACGTCCCTCGGAAGTAATACGCGTATAGTTAATGTTTACATCCCAAGTATTTTGTGTTTGACCCAACCTGAAGCTGAAGGTAGTGGCTTTCTCACCTTCTTGAATGTATTTAAATTGCGAAATTTCATTTCCACCGTTTCCAATGGGCAACTGTCGAATTACTTGTGATTTTAAATAAATTTTATTCTTTTTATCTCGGGGGATGACAAAATCGACCTGCAACATACTGGTGCTCAAAATATCGTCGATCGTGGTGTTCCAAGCATTTAATTGAATTTGCGGATGCACTTTTTGATGAATACCAACAATTGTAACCCAATTACTATTTAGATTTCCAGCATATTTTGAACGAGTACCAGCATGGTCTACACCTACACCGTACAATCCAATAGACTCTCCAATATCAAACCATTCCACAGTACCTCTGGGAGTAATACCATAAAGATACCCACCTTCTATTCGGGTATTTTTCCATTCGGCTATATCAGCCCAAAATCCCTCAACACCCGTAGGTCGCATTCGTCCATCCTGCAAATTGATAAATGGAGTATTAATGAGTTGCCGGCCAGCGGTGATGCTCGACTTAGAGAAATTATATTTAACGTACAATTCTTCAAGTCGATCAATATCTTTAAAATTGTAAGGATTAGCGATATCGAAGAGTTGGATTTCGTAACGATTTTTTTGGTTGGATAAGCTGTCTACCAATCCCAAATCGGAAGAATGCATGTTAAAAATAAAGAATCCACTAACTGCCACTTGCAGTCCACGATAAGGAGCGGATTCGTAACGGATACCACCACCCGCGGCATGTGCGTAATAATCAGAATGTGCGCCTTGATTATCGGTATTCATGAAAAAATATCGAAAATGTCCTTGTAACACTCCGTCTTGAAAAGCCCTGCTAATGGCAGAAGTATCATAGTAACGCTTGGATTTACCTCTCCAAAGATTGGGTTTTTCAAGCAATTCTTGATGTTGTGCATGAATCAGATTTACGGAAAGCATTAAAAACATCCCCAAAACCCGCGCTTTATAATTTGAAATCTTAAAAAATAGCATAAAAATATGGCGCAAAGTTAGACTTTACGCCATATTTGGATTGTGCCAATAGTCACGGAACACGCCTTAAAGTTCGACCCACAGGTTAGGATCGAACTAGCACATCAACTTAAATTCATGGGTACGTCCATCAATAGAATTTCATTATCATCTGTCGCTTCAAATTGGATGGAATCTTGAGTATTCCATATACCCAAACCATCGCGTGCTGATACTTCAATTCCATTAATTTTAGCTTTTCCTTTTAACATAAAAACATACAGTCCATTATCCGGTGATTTAATTTGGTAATTAGCAGTTTTGCCCGGTTGAAATTTACCTAGATGAAACCATGCATTTTGGTGAATCCATACGCCCTCATCATCTGAGTTTGGTGATAAAATTTGTTGGAACCTATTTTCACGGTCAGCGAGATTCAATGCAATTTGATCATAACGAGGAGTAACATTCCTCTTATTTGGGAATACCCAAATTTGCAAAAACTTAACAGCTTTATCCTTATTTTTATTGTATTCTGAATGGGTTATACCAGTTCCAGCACTCATCACCTG
>CAYPYX010000053.1:0-15572 GCA_964415065.1 uncultured Rhizobium sp. | reverse complement strand
GAACTTTTTGGATTTCATCAATCACCACTAGCTTGGGCTGATCAGCAACATGGACCATTTTTTTGTAGTTATTACTTACAATTTCATATCATTTTTGTATGTACTACTTACGATATAATACTATTTTTGTAAGCAGGAATGATGATTCTACACTTATCCTACTAGTATTACTTAAAACTCGTCCTTTTTTTAGCGTAAACACTCTCCCATTCCAAACAAAACCCCTCAGCACCCGCTGGCTCTCGCCTTTTTAACGAAACACCCCCAACTCCCGCTCGCGCTCGCCTTTTTTTTGACCCTCCGATTTTGTATCTTTGCACTTTACCCAAAAACATGCAGAAGATATTGTACACCAAAACCGATGAGGCCCCAGCATTAGCCACTTATAGCCTTTTGCCAATCGTTAAATTCTTCACCGAAAAAGCGAAAATTCAAGTCGAAACCAAAGACATTTCTTTGGCAGGACGTATCCTCGCTAATTTTCCCGATTTTCTATCTGAAGAACAAAGAATTAGCGATGACCTCAATATGTTAGGTGAACTTGCGAAAACTCCCGAAGCCAATATCATTAAACTCCCCAATATCAGCGCTTCTATGCCCCAGTTGCACGCTGCAATCGCTGAATTACAAGCTGCTGGTTTTGCAGTTCCAAGCTATCCCTCGGAACCTAAAAACGACCAAGAAAAGGACATCAAACAACGCTACGACAAAATCAAAGGTTCTGCCGTTAACCCTGTCCTTCGCGAAGGAAATAGCGACCGTCGAGCTCCCAAATCTGTAAAAAATTACGCACAGAAACACCCACATTCCATGGGTGCATGGTCTGCTGATAGCGCATCACATGTTGCAAGCATGACTGATGGTGACTTTTATGGCACCGAAAAAAGCATCACTTTAAACCAAGAATGTTCTGCTGATATCGTTTTCACCAGCGCATCAGGCGAAAAAACAACACTTAAATCGGGTTTAAAATTAAAAGCAGGCGAAATAATTGACTCTGCTGCCCTATCCCTCAATAAATTAAAATCCTTCATTCAAGAACAAATAGAAGATGCGAAATCCAAGAACGTATTGTTCTCTGTTCACTTGAAAGCAACCATGATGAAGGTGAGCGACCCCATACTTTTCGGTGCTTTTGTGGAAGTGTTTTTTAAAGACGTTTTCAATCAATATGCTGCCGAATTTGCATCCCTAAATATCGATCCTAATAACGGTTTGGGTGATGTATTGAATAAAGTAAACACGCTCCCCGATCCCCAAAAATCGGAAATACTTGCCGCATTTGACCGTGCTATAAATGAAGGCCCAGCTTTAGCCATGGTAAACTCCGATAAAGGAATCACCAATTTGCACGTCCCCAGCGACGTAATTATCGATGCTTCCATGCCAGCAATGATCAGAACCTCAGGGCGCATGTGGAATAAAGAAGGCAAAGCTCAAGATACGAAAGCCGTGATTCCAGATCGTTCTTACAGTGGAGTCTATCACGCTACCATTGAATTTCATAAAAAACACGGGGCATTGAACCCTAGCACCATTGGAAGTGTGAGCAACGTAGGACTTATGGCTCAAAAAGCCGAAGAATACGGATCCCACGATAAAACCTTCCAAATTGCTGATTCAGGTAAAGTTGAAGTCGTTATCAATGGAGAAACAGTTATGGAACAATCGGTTGAAAAAGGCGATATTTTCAGAATGTGCCAAGTTAAAGACGCACCGATTAAAGATTGGGTAGGATTGGCCGTTAAACGTGCGCGTGCTACTCAAACTCCTGCTGTTTTCTGGTTGGATACTAACCGTGCCCACGACCGCGAATTGATCAAAAAGGTAAATGCGTATTTACCCGAATTTAATCCCGAAGGTCTTGAAATCTTGATCCTTTCTCCTTCCGAAGCCACCACGTATAGTTTTGAACGAATGGTTAAAGGTTTAGACACCATATCGGTTACAGGCAATGTGTTGCGCGATTACTTAACTGACCTTTTCCCCATTTTAGAATTGGGTACTTCAGCAAAAATGTTGTCGATTGTTCCTTTGATGGATGGCGGGGGATTGTTTGAAACCGGTGCGGGTGGATCAGCTCCAAAACACGTAGAACAATTTATAGAAGAAAACTATTTGCGTTGGGATAGCTTAGGCGAATTCCTAGCATTAGCCGTAAGTTTGGAACATTTCGCTGACAAGTTCAATAACTCAAAAGCGGCTGTTTTATCTAAAACACTCGATGCAGCAACTGCAACGTTCTTAAACGAAGATAAGAGCCCAACGCGTAAGATTGGAGGAATTGATAACCGCGGGTCACATTTCTATTTAGCTCTGTATTGGGCGCAGGAATTGGCGAAACAAACCGAAGATTCGGAATTGGCGAGTCAATTCACCCCCATTGCTGCTAGTTTGACTGAAAATGAATCGACCATTGTGTCTGAACTCAATGCGGTTCAAGGTAATAAGGTAGATATCGGGGGATATTATTTCATGAACGACGAAAAAGCGAGTCGCGCCATGCGCCCATCAGCAACGCTGAATGGAATTATAGGTTAAACTCTAGATAATTAAGCGGATGCACCTCTTCAAAATGGGCATCTGGAAAGGCCTTCTGCCATTGAGCAGGGGGCCTTACTTTTTTCTGGTGACTCCAAATTGACGAAATTCATAAAAATTCCGACAATTTGACCATATTCAAGCTCCAATGTTTCAATTCAAAAGCCAATTGGTTTCTCTGGTTGTTAAAAAATCCACCAACCATCGTGGCCGTAAAAACCAATCATCATTGGCGCTAAATCAACCAATCATCGTAGCTGTAAATCCATCAATCATCGTGGCCGTAAAAAAACAATCATCATTGGCGCTATCAATACAAACTGGCTGCGAGTCTGAATGTATTGCAATGGGCTTCCACGATGTGTTTAATACTGGGAGAATATCCCCCGCCAAGCGCCACAACAACTGGAATTCCATACCTCTTGAGTTGGGTGAATACGTATTCATCGCGACGCTTACAATCGTCCAAACTCACACCCAACTTGCCTAATTTATCCGTTTCTAAAATATCCACTCCTGCCAGATAAAAGGCGAAATCCGGCTTTTCCCGATGAATCAATCCAGGCAAAGTTTCCGCAAGAATAGATAAATATTCTGGTCCCGAAATTCCATCCTTGAGTCCAATATCCAAATCCGAATTTTCCTTTCTCGATGGATAATTTGAAGCTCCATGCATGCTAAATGTAAAAACTCGCGGTTCTTTTTCCATAATTTTTGCAGTACCATTACCCTGATGCACATCCAGATCGATGATGAGAATTTTTCGAACTATTTTATTCCTAATCAACCAATTGGCGGCTGTTGCCATATCGTTAAGCAAGCAAAAACCTTCTCCCCGATCGGCAAATGCATGATGTGTCCCACCCGCCACATTCAGCGAAACACCCGTTTCTAAAGCAAAAGAGCAGGCATCTAGGGTACCTTGGGTAATAATTAATTCTCGTTGGATGAGTTTGGGGGACTGGGGGAAGCCGATGGCTCGCTGCTCCTTATAGCTGAGCTGCTGTAGAATCAACTTTTCGTAATACGCAGCATCGTGGGTATTGAGGATTATCTCTTGAGAACAAGGCTGGGGAGAGAAAAAATTCTCCTGAGCAAACGTTCCTTCATACATAAGTTGTTCCGGAATGAGCTCATATTTCTGCATAGGGAAACGATGATTTTCCGGCAATGGGTGTGCATAAATGGGATCGAAAGCAATTTTAATCATGAAAATCAAATATCAAGGAAATCAATCAAGGACCTGGGAAATAAAATGGGCTTCATAAGAACAGTGTTGAATTTAGTAAACTAAATCAGTCCAAAATATAACTCTTTTGCTGTGCTAAAGTTTTGTAATTTTACAATTTATCATGCGATCTGAACAATTACACGCGCTACGAAGCGAAATCCCCTTAGATACCGAGCGAAACTCCCTCGAAATTGAGCAATTTCAGAACAATTGCCTTCGTCCGATTTTAAAATATCAACATGATGCCATTCTACTTTATTTCGAATCTCAAATTGCGGAACTGGAGGTCACCAAATCAAAGAAAGACCAAGAAAACTTGATTAAATTGCGTTTCCAGAAGGACATTATTACCCGCAATGTACTTATTGGGATGGTTTTGGGATTGATGACTGTAGATGAGTTAACATTTTACACTGAAAACAATAACGAGCTTTCCCGAAGAATCGTTACCATGCTAACACAGCGGATGACGGGAGAACTGAAAGTGAGGCCCTTGAAGTAAATACCAACAAACTAAATATCCTGATTATAACTACACCATACTTCTGTTCCTAGGGATTGCTAATTACCCATTGTTGAAAGGAATACATGGGTATATTTTTCATCCAATCTTGAAGAATATAGGGTGAAAGAGAGGTTCGTATACACTCTTTTGGAAGGTATTTATCGTAATAGACTCTTAAACTTCGCGACTTTAAATTTTCGGAGGATTTCACTTCAATAGGAATGATTTGATCCAATTTTTGGATTACAAAATCTACTTCTGATCTTCCGTCATCGGGCGACCAATAAAACGGCTGCAAGTTTTGAGAAACTATTTGCTGACAAATGAATTGCTCAGATAAAACTCCTTTAAATTCTTCAAATACATGATTTCCTTCAAGAATTACGTTCAACGGTAAATTAGCCAATGCTCCAAGTAATCCAACATCGTGTAAATACAATTTAAAGTCATTCCAATCAGCGTACGCGGTGATAGGCATTCCCGATTTATTAATTCGATTGACTTTATGAATGAGTCCTGCGTTAGAGAGCCACTCAATGGCCAATTCAAACTCTTTTGCACGACTACCCTTTCGTATCAAACTATAAATAAATTTTGAATTCTCTTTAGCCAGTTGACTGACAATGGATTGCCAAATCATTCTAATTCTCGGAAGTTGGGAAATAGGCGCGTGTTTTGAGAAGTCATTTTCATACGATGCTAAAATTTGCAATTGTAATTCTCTAACAGACAGCAGGTCAGAGTTATTAGCAAATTTACTAACGACCGCAGGCATCCCTCCTACATAGAGGTATTTTTTAAAATGTTCAGTTAATATACCATGAAAAGACTTCAGAATTTCATGATCATTTTGGATTATTGCCAACAACAAAGCTTTTTCATTGATGGCATGCAAATATTCATGAAATGTTAAGGGATATAGGGTAAATAATTCAACTTTCCCAACGGGAAATGAAACTCCATGATGCATAGCTACTCCCAATAAAGATCCAGCTGCAAATACGTGAAAATTGGGTGCGTTTTCTTGGAAATACTTCAATGAAGTTATGGCCTCAGGACAAGACTGAATCTCATCAAAAATGATCAAGGTATTATCGGGTCTAATTTCACTACCATTTAATATTTCTAGGGATTTTATGATCCTTGAAATATTAAAACCCGATTTAAATACATTCTGTAATTCAATCGAAGATTCAAAATTAAAATATGCCGTATGCTCATATTCATAACGACCGAATTCTTTCATCAGCCAGGTTTTACCCACCTGTCTAGCCCCTTGAATAATCAGAGGCAAGCGATTTGACTTATTTTTCCAGTCCAGTAATTTTTGATAAGCAATTCTATCCATTCCAATTTTGTTTAGCAAAAATACAACTTAACTCACCAAAAGTGTATTCATTTACACTTTTAGGATGCAAAAAGTGTTATAATTTACATTTTTAAGATGCAAAAAGTGTTATAATTTACATTTTTAAGATGTTAACTACAGATAAAGGCGAGTTTGGGTATAAAAATGCCTTGAGATAAAGGAATGAATTTTAATAAAATGAACAGCAGTTTGTGTCGAGAAATTTGTTGCAAAAGTGACTATAAAATAGGCAGCTTTTAAAAAAGGTTGTGTAAAACGCAAATCTAAACTCGATTAGATTTCAGTAACAGGGCAAACATCTGTTTTTCAATGAATAAATTTGAATTCGTATTTCACTAAAAAACGAAACCCACTAGTTTGAATTGCTTCAGGGACTAATGGGAATAAGCTATATCAATGTTAAAATTAAAAATTGAATATTAAAACTATAAATAGTCAGGGTTAAAAAGTTCAAATAAAGTTAAGTCAAATAGAGATTATCAAAACTTGCAAAAATTGCAAGTTTTGATAATCTCTATTCAATTAACCCCAACTTCCTTACTGTTTATTTAACATGGATTTGAGCAATTGTATTTCTTCTTTAAGTTCGGCAATCAGACGTTCGTAGAGTTGTCGTTCGTTTTCGGGCATACCTTGAACATGTATCACGGTTGCTGCTTGTCCGCCCTGTTGTTGGAAGTTTTGTTGGATATAATGTTCAGATTCACCAATCAAAGTTGTAACGGGCACGGAAAGAACATCTGAAATTTGCTTCAAACGCTTGAACGAAGCATTTTCTGGATTTTTCTCAATGTTAGAATATGCTTGTTGCGTAATTTCTAGCTTTGACGCGACATATTCTTGAGAAAACCCATTGGTTTCTCGTATTATACGAATGGTTGAGGGGCGCTCGTAATTTTCGTTATTTTCCATTTACTAAATATAATGCAATATACACAAAGAAATTAAAATACAATAATTAATTGTAGGATACAAATCAATACAAAATTAGATTTGCTAAACACCTTAACAATCCAATTAAATATTCTGGTGTAAAACAAACTTACTCACATGATTTTGCTTCCAAATCTTAAATTAAAGGTTCGCCAATTTGTCTATTGGATTAATAATTTCCAGAACATCAAAATACAAAGAATGAATTCATTCATTGTACTTTTAGTTAGTGTTAGTTTTGTTTCATTCGTAACAAAAACAACCAATTATCAAATTGAATGTATCTCAATTGAAAACGATGGCAGTATAATACTCAATATTTGGGATCCCATAAAAGGCTCAAAGTACAAATTGCAACAGGCCCAAATAAATGCTGTTCATTGCATACTTTATTCTGGCATTTCGAATACGAACAATTGTACAAATCAACCCGCGCTACTTCGTAATGACGAAGAACGTCGTGCCTTCCAGAAAATTGAAAAAGGATTCTTTTCAAAATCGGGTGCTTATTTAAATTTTGCGCGCAATTCAACGAGAAGCACCATCATCCCACAAAAACTGGGCAATAAACATTGGATAGTATACCAAGTTACAATATCTAAAAACGAATTGCGAAAATACTTAGAAGAACAAAAAATAACACAACCTCTTACGAAAGGATTTTAAAATGAATAGAATTCCCCAAATACTCACAGCACTCTATGCGCTGGTATTATGCAACTTCTTGAATGCCCAAGCCAAGAAACCTACATTAATGATTCTGCCAAGCGATAATTGGTGCGAACAAAGATATTTCATGACGGAGTTCGACAATCAGGGCACAAAACAAAAAGTACCGAACTACAAACAGGTATTCCAAGAAGATACTGAAATTGGACAAGTCATAAGCAAAATTGGATCTTTAATGATAGACCGCGGCTTTCCTTTGAAAGATGCCGAACAAGAGCTCAAAGCCATTGAGGCAAGAACGGCTGAGGACAATATGAGTACAAGTAAAACAACTTCGTCGTCTCTAACTGAAAGTCCCCTAGATAAACTGAAAAACAAGTCAAAATCAGATATTATTATTCAAATATGGTGGAAAGTTTCTAAAACTGAGTCAGGTAAAATTCTTTCATTTACTATAGAAGCATTTGATGCATATACAAGCAAGAGAATTGCATCGTCTACTGGAAACAAAACTGCCAATAGCAGCGACCCATTACCAATTTTGCTGCAAAGCGCAGTAAATGAAAATATTGATTTATTCACCAATCAGATTCAACTTCATTTTGATGATATGATTATTAATGGCAGAGAAGTGAGATTGACAGTAAAAAAATGGAATAGTTGGGATAAAGATTTAGAGACAGAAATAGAAGGCACCGAAATTACAGATCACATAAATGATTGGATGCAAAAAAATACGGTTAAAGGCCGGTTCAACATGAGCGACGCAACTGAAAACGTCATTCGATTTGAACAAGTCCGAATTCCTTTGTTTGATTCAAACAACAACCCCGTAGATGCTAGGCAATTTGCAAAAGGGCTCCAAAAGCATCTCAAATCAGCCCCATTCAACTTTGAAGTAAAACTAATGACTCGCGGTCTAGGAGAGGCAATTATTGTTTTAGGAGAGAAATAATACTATGAAAAAAATTACAATTTTTCTATTTTCCATTTTTTTCGGGGGATGTTTATATGCACAGATTCAACTAGATGATTTTGGGAGAATCGTTATTAACAGTGAAATATCGAAAAATCAAAATATCCCCAATGAAGCTAGATCAGCACTAAATAACAAGTTAAATCAGATAACCACACAATATGGTATGGGTGGAAGTCAAGTAAACCCAAGGTTTGTTATTAGCGCAACTATTGAACAGCGAACTAAAGACATCCTTGCAGGTCCTCCTCAACTTATAGCATTAAACACTGAAATCAACTTAACAATTCGAGATGCATATTCAAACACGCTTTTTTCATCCACGACAATCAAAACCAAGGGAGTTGGAACAAATGAAAATAAATCATTAATTGATGCATTTAATAATATCAACCCACAAAATCAAGACATAAAGGCATTTTTGGAAGATGGGAAGACTAAAATCATCAGTTACTATGCTACTAATTGTGATTTCATTATTAAAGAATCCAAAACCTTAGCGAATCAATTAAGCTTCGACGAAGCGATTTATAAATTATCGTTAGTTCCTGATGTTTGTAAAGAATGTTATTTTAAATGTTTAGATACAATATCATCTATTTATCAATCTAAAATCGACTTAGAAGGAAATAACAAACTGAAAGAGGCAAAATTAATTTGGAATTCAGAACAAAATTCCGTTGGTGCGGAAAAGGCAAGTCGCCTTTTAATCGCTATACATCCTCTTTCTAAATGCCAGAATGATGTTTCGAAATTTATAAATTTGATAACCTCTAAACTAAAGGATGATGAAAAAGCAAAATGGCAGTTTAAAATGCAGCAATACAAAGATAAAGTTGCAATGGAAAAAGAAAAACTGCAATTAGAGGATCAGAAAAACAAAAGAGATTCAGATTTACAGGAAAAACAAGCAAATCGTGATTTTGAATTAGATAAGATTCGAACTCAAGCCTATCGTGATATTGCCATTGAATTTGCAAGAGGCCAAAATAACACTCGAAAATAGTTCTAAAATTTATTTTAACATGAGGTTAATTCTTTTTATATCTGTATTCCTGCAAATATTCAACTCGGATTTAGCGGCACAGTCTCTAAATGAGGATAAAACAGCGGCCATCAATTTCGTTAAAAGAGTTTTTAACAGTGCACCTTTTGAAGGAGTAAAAGTAATTGAAGGTGATCAGCGCAATTACTATTTGGTTGCAGTAAAAATGCCAAAATCTAGAGTAAATTTAAACGCGACAGAGTTAAAAGTATTAAACAAGAAGATTGAAGATTTAACTATAGCGGGATTCAATGAACCTTGTGTTAATTATGAACAAATTCAGGAGATAACAAATGTTGAATCTAAATCATTTACCTATCTATATCTATGTGAAACTGTATCAAGTTACATTTTTGAAGTATTCAAAAAAGTTCCTTTTCAGGAAGCTCGTATACTGGTCACGAATAACTCAAAATATGTAGTTAGCGTTGTCACTTTGGACGATACAAAATATTCAAATCCTGCAACAAAAGAGCGTGTTGCTCAAATGAAGGCAAAACAACAAATCAATTCACTGCTTAATGGTTCAACAATTGAAAGTGAAGTTATTATCAATACATCAAATACGCAGAAATCGGAATCTGAAATAGCTGAATCAATCAGGGAAAGTTCAATGGGCTTTATCAATGGTATTGAGCTACTTAAAACCATCACAATTAAACCTAATCAAACCACATATTTTTACTATTCGAAATAATGAAATTCATAATTTACGGTGGCTATTCATGGAATCATGGTACCACAAATGAAAAAATTAACATCCTAGTTTGAGAATAATTATAAGATATTATACAATTTAAAATTTAATACAAATTCATTAATACAACAAGTTTAATTTATAAATTAAAAACATGAAAAAAAGAATATTATTTTTAGGTATTTTGATTCCGTTTTTTATATCATTGGCGGGAAACGAAAACAAGAAGAAAATTACACGCACAAGTGCTTTACCTGAAGTTAAATCACTAACAGATTCAACAATTAATTTGGAAAGTTATTACATCATTGTAAACGGTAAGGAAATAATAGTAGCGAAAAAAGACTTTAACAATTTAATGAATTGGTTTGATGCTAAAAAAGCTTGTGAACGTTTGGGCCAAGGCTGGAGGTTACCTACCAACGAAGAATTAACGGCAATGTATGAACAGCTATATAAAAAGAATCTCGGAAATTTATACTTACAAAAAGAAAATGCCACTGATCAACCAAGTGAATATTGGAGTTTAATTGAAAATACACCAGGAGATAGTGAGGAAGCATATTTTTTCTGTTTCGCGAATGGCCTACTCCAGAATACAGCTCATTCTAACGGTAGAGATAAGTATGAAGAATATAATGTAAGAGCAGTAAAAAATCTGGATTAAATCCAAAGAAATTTAGTGTAACTATTAGTTAAAAAGATGATAGCACGTACTTACGGATCAAGAATTCACGAATCCGCCCCCCAAAATGCTTGGCGATTTCCAACAGGACCTAAATTGGACAACTTTGGTGTACCCATTGGAAATCAAAATTTCGGTCTCGAAGAATTTAATTTTAATCCCATACACTTGGATAAAAAATTAGCGTATGTACCTTGTTTTGGTACTTCTAGAAACTATCCGAGACCCAATGTCTCTGAATTGAGGTTAATTTATAGAATAATAAATAACGCTAACTACAACTATATTCATTATGCGACTTTGCATAATGTAAAATCCTTGCTTAATTCAGATATTCCTAACATTCGCCAATTAATTGAACCACACTACAATGAAATATACCTGAGAGAGGAATGTCAGGTGTTTTTTGGCAATAATTATCCGGAATTCGAAAAGAGAATAATTGAAATGCAAAATTCTAATTTGATTGCAGATAATGAGAACAACAATTCATTTTTAGTAAACGTCGAATATAAATCAATTAGCATTCTAGAAAAACCAGTACCATGCCGAATGAATTCACATTTTGCGAGTAATTGGTATATAAATATTAATTATTGATTTATAGAATTAAAATCACATAACCATGAAAAAATTATTCTTTTTTATTTTCATTTTTTCAATTGCGACAAAAATATGCGCTCAATCAGAATCAGAAATAACAGTTCGCGTTTTTGCTTCAGGTAGTGATATTACGGAAGCGCAATTCAATGCAGGAAAGACTGCAATCGAGCTGGCTTTTGGCTCTTTTATTTCAACAACTACGACATTATTAAATGATAAAATAACAAAGGATGAAGTAGTTGCGATTTCAAATGGGAATATCAATAAACTTGAAATTTTAAGTACCACGATCAGTTCAGATACTCAAAACCGTGCAAATGTTAGATATTCAATAGTTGCAGATGTAACTGTTTCATTAACAAAACTCAGCAACCTCGCGGTTTCCAAGGGCGTATCATCTGAATTTAATGGTAATTTGTTTGCCCTAAATATTAAAAAACAGTTATTCACCGAGAAAGCAGAATTTGAAGCGCTTTACAACACTTTCGTTATTGCTAATGAATACTTTCAAGATGGATTTGATTATTCAATTTCAACCTTAGACCCAAAATCAATGGATGGCGGCAATCAAAATTGGGAAATACCAATCAATATAAGAATTAAAGCCAATAGCAATTATAAAGTTGCATTTCAATTATTTTCAGATGCTCTTAAATCCATTTCCATGCCCCAAAGTGAAACTGATAAATATAGAGAATTAAACAAGCCTATATACGTTTTAAACTTCCAGGGTAACAATTATGCGTTAAGAAATGAGAATTCAGCGTTGCTTCTACTAACTGTGCATAAAATGCTTAGATATTACTACAAAAGGTTTTATTTCACATACAATAGAAAAAATTGGTTTGATGGCAGGAATATAAAATCTGACTTATATATAACTGAAAATCCGAATATAATAAAATTTGACACATCTACTAATATTCTGAATACTAGTATTAATATAACACTTAATGAAATTGAAAGCATTACTAAATTTGAAGTTATTCCTATATTCAAATTCAATTATAACTTTCGTATAAAAGTTGAGAATCATAGTTTTCTTTTACAAGATGTGGATAGCTTATATAATTATTACATATCTGTAATCCCGGCATATACCGACGAAAATAGTAGTTGTAGACAAAATAATGTATTAGTATTTATTGATAGAAATAACGAGGGAACTACAAAACCGAAATACGAAAATATAGTTCAATTTTCTACTGATTTGAATATTCCTGGAATTAATAATAATTCATTTACTTTAAAGGATATTGAAAAATTTTACAATTTCAATGGTGCTGAAAACCGACTATTCAGGAATTTAACTACAAGTTTTTGGGGTTGGGATAATGACTGTGCGATTTTAATTCAAGGCAGACAGGGTTTACGCAAAGAATTCAACAATAAAGAGTACAGAAGTGATGGTGAAATTATTTACATATTTAGTAAAAAGAAGAAAACAGATATCGAAGTAAAAATGACCCATATTTTCCAAGAATGAAAAATCACAATCAATACAAAATCAATTACTCAAACGCATTCTAAATATTTTGAGTCAGCAACAAGGTTTACTTCAAATAAAATAACCACCCATTTCCCACCAACTTTCCGTATCTTGCTTTTTACATGATGCGGAAAGTTGTTCTGATTTCTGGCTTGGTTGCCACTACAATTTGGTTTGGGTTCACTATTCAGAATCCCAGTCAAAATCCTATTCAGAATCCCCAAAACACAAGCGCCCAGCACAACTCATTCTTTCATCGGTTGGCCGATTCCGCCTATACCCTCACCCTCCAAAACGTTACCTACGACCCTAAATATACCGTTATCCCCTACCCCAATGGCGACGTCCCCAAAGACAAAGGAGTTTGTACCGATGTGATCATTCGAGCTTACCGAAAGCTGGGCATTGATTTGCAAAAAGAAGTTCATCAAGATATGATTAAAAACTTCCAATTGTATCCCAAAAACTGGGGACAAAAACAGCCAGATAAAAACATTGATCATCGTCGCGTTCCCAACCTCATGACATTTTTCAGTCGTTTTGGAACCACACTCAAAACATCCCCCGAAACCCAACTCTACAAACCGGGCGACATTGTGTGCTGGAAGCTAACGGGCGGTGCAACTCATATTGGCCTGGTGAGTAATTCTCTGTCATTCGATGGCGAACGCTATATGATTATTCATAATATTGGTGCAGGTCAAGTTCTGGAGGATTGCCTATTTAGTTTCCCAATTATTGGTCATTATCGATATTCTAAGTAGGAATTCTACCTTTTGAAATCACTGAAAAAATTTCCGAAAACTTGGCTATCCTTTTGGATCTTTAACGTTTCGGGGGATGTCTAGTCGTGCTTAGTTATAAAATTCCTACTCCCTACGAAAACACGTGTAAACCGCCAAATCCTGAAATTTTTGATTGAAATAAATACGGTCTTTAAAATGCGCTTCCTTTTTAAACCCCAAAGACTCCAACAAAAATATTGCACCTCGATTTTCGGGCGACACTTTGGCCTCAATGCTGTGCAACTGAAATTCGTCAAATCCAAAATTCACAATTGCTAAAACCGCCTCATATGCAATATTTTTCCCCCAATATTCAGTGGTAAGTTCACCTCCAATTTCTGCTCGAAGATTGGAATAATCGATGGAGTTAAAACCGCACGTCCCGATTAATTGTTCATTATCTCTCAGAAAACCCGCCCAGCCAATACCCATTTTATTTTGATAGGCCATTTGGGTACGTTCCACTAGTTTTTTAGCTTCTTCGAGGGATGGCATTTCGGGTCGAGCAATGAATTGATTCACCCGTTGATTGGTTCGCATTTCAAAAATTCGTTGCGCGTGTTGGGGCAAAATTTGCTTCAAGGACAATCGTTCTGTTTTGAGAACCGGAAATTCATCAAAAAACTTGGTTTCAATTTGCATAACTCTTTAGGAATTTTTGGGGTTTAGGTGATTTTGGGGACGGGTGATCTGGTTTAGGTTTTTCATTATTGCCATTAAAAATTAGAATTTAGTAAAATAAAAAAAGCCGCAAGGCGGCTTTTGGTGAAGGGGGTAAATGGGTTTGTGTGGGAAGTGCTGGAAGTGCTGGAGAAGTAAAACTATTTTCCCAATAATTGAGGTAGTTTTCTGACATTTTTAGAAATTAAAGTCAACCATCCCCAAAGAGGATACTGCCGTATTACAGAGTAATCTTCTTTTGATTTCTTTATGATCGATTTTAATGAACCATTACTTGCGCCGCCAATTCGCATATCCGATATATACATATCTAAAAACTTGATATTAAAACTCGACTCGGTGAAAGCCCGCAAAATCCAATCGTAATCAGCAGCAATGCGATAACTTGTGTTAAACGGTCCGATTGAATCATAAACTATACGTTTCAAAAACAACGTAGGATGAGGAGGCATCCAACCAAATTTAAGGTTAATGGGCTTGAATGGTTTAGATTTCCAATCACGAATTACTTGATTTGGGTTACTGTGATGAACGTATTTCAAGTTGGAATACACTCCATGGATGTTTGAATTTTGTAACTCCCCGGCAATTTCTTCAATCACATTTTCATGAACAAAAAAATCGTCTGAATGGAGAAAACCAATTACATCCCCCGTAGCTAAGGAGATACCTTTATTCAGCGCGAAATAGATACCATTATCGCGTTCGGAGTAAATGGTAACTCTAGGGTCGTTGAACTTCTCAACCAATTGAAGGGTATTATCGCTCGATGCGCCATCCACAATTATCAATTCAATATTTGGATAAGATTGATTCAAAACAGATTGAATGCAACTCTCAATAAATTGTTGACTGTTGTAAGTAGCTGTAATTATAGAAAATTTCAAAGATGAATATTATGTGTTTCCAACAAGTATTTTTTTATTTTTTGGGGATCATTTCCGCAATGCTTTTTTATCTCAAATATCTTAGCATCAACTAAGGTTCGGTACCACCAACCTTGAAGGAAACTCCATAAAAAAGCTTCTTTCCCATCCAAAAATCCAAGTTTGAAGAAATAACGATAGATGAAATAATAAAAAGCTCGCCAAAAAAGTGGCATACGAGCATACTTCAACTTTTTTTGTCGCTTTTGTTTCGCTTGACTAGACATCTCTCCATTTTCTGTACTTGATGTAAATATGGGTATTTCCAGATTGATCAGATCAATGGCTTCCCGTATTGAATAGTTATTGTGCTTTAGAATCCACCAGGATAGAGTATTCAAATTGTGATCAACAAAATCGTTTTCAAATTCAATGGTTGCTCCACTTTTGAGTTCAATATGTTCATCCATCCAACGATCTTCACAATGAGCAAATCC
>CAYPYX010000052.1:0-15943 GCA_964415065.1 uncultured Rhizobium sp. | reverse complement strand
AAACATTGGATACCCAGTGTTTCGAACAAAACTTATTTTGCTTTATTGACAGTACCAAGAATAAAAATGGTGCGAAAATTGTCAATACAAAGTACGTTGTTTCAGATGGTCAGTTTGCGGAATACGATTTCCCTCCTTCAGTTATGCCGAATGAATATTGCTTTTCGGTAAAAGATCCGCGCGGAGGTTCATTCAACATTTATATTGAAGCAACCGATGAAAACGGTTGTCAGGATACCCAGAATTTAGTGGGTGCAGTTTACGTTCGCGAAAAAATTGGAGCTGCGTTTACCAGTAACAAGCCTCAGGGTTGTGATTCAGTTTTAGCGAAGATTAAAAATATTTCTCGTATTTCTAAAAGTAGTGTGGATTCTATTTGGTGGTATTGGACAGGTACCAACGCTGGAATGGAAGTGGAAGGTAGACCCAATATTAACAAACTTTGGGGTCCTGATTTAGATAAATGGTTCTACGGACAAGGTGTTTACACATCAAAATTGGTAATTCGTACTATTGATGGTTGTAAAGACTCGTTTAAAGTAGTTGCAACTGCATCTGTATTCCAAAGTAAAGCGATAATTTTAGCTGATAAGGATTCAACGTGTATATCTTCTCCGGAAATTAAATTCAGCGTTAATATTGTTCCTTCCGGTGCTTCTGGTTTATTGTGGAACTTTGGTGACCCGAACTCTGGTCCTCAAAATACCAACAACCGGACTTGGTCGCCTGCTCACTCATTTACAGGCTTAGGTCCTTTCTTGGTTAAGTTGACGTACAAGCACCCAGTTTGTGGAAACGTTGAGACTTACGATACCATTATTATATTAGGTCCATTGTCTGCGATTGAATCAGCATTCCAACGCGTACCGGATTGGCAAACCTTCCAATGTCCAAAAGATGTAATGGATACCGTTTATTTCACGCGTAACTTATCTAAGTTTTATCACAACGATTTAGATTTCACTGACGATGATAGTACGTTCTACAAGAATGGTACATCTGCATTAGGACATCGTTTCAAATCAGCAGGTGGTAAACCCGTTCAGGAATGGTTCCCACCAATTCGATTGGAGCAAAATTCAAATGGTACAAAAACAGTTTACAAGCCAGCACCAGGGCCATTGCCTGGCGGTGGAGATGACCCATTGAAGCGTGAACGTGTTTGCGCAACTCGTTTGTGGGATTTTGGAGATAACTTTGGTTCAAAATGTACCACAGATATAACTAGAAATAAAAACGTAACCGTAAACTGTGCTTTCACTCACGACTCAACCCCTTATCATTATTACAGATCTTGGGATTTGGTTATGTTGTCGGATTTTAAAAATGCACCTATGGAAGATGCGATTTTCATCGACAGCAATGGATTGTGTAAGCGTGTAAATGTATTCCCTGATACATTATTCTATGTATTGATTGATACTATGGTTGCAGTTCCTCCAACAACTGCGGATAGTGCAGCATTTCAAGCGAGTGGAATTTTTGCTAAAGGAACTACGACCTATCGAATGGAAAAAGGTGTGAGGGGTGTTGGTGAGCGTTACATGGAAGATTATGTTAAAATCCGTGTAGAAGCCGGTGATACTGTTTATATTGGAAAGAATGGTGCTTGGAGAAGAGTAATTGGCCCTAGAGATAGTTTAGTAAAGAAAACAGAGATCATTCAGTTGAGAAGTAAGACAGATTCGTTTACTTTCTTGTATACTGTTCATTTAAAACGAGATACATTACCTCGTAAGTTGTATGAAATTAGAACTAAGAAAGGGGAGGTCCCTTACAAATTGGATTCTTTCATCCGCAGACCACAAGGTATTAAAGGATTTGACTATTTTGTAAATTATAACCGTTTCCGTGAGTTGTATTATGCTCGTATCCCTTCATGTAATAATGTAAGATTGACCCATGAAGATACTTGTCACCCAATGAAATGTAGAAGTGAAGCGACTAAGCAGTTGGCTATGTTGCACGCTAATGCTGGAGGTGTAGGTAGTGGAGTAATAAAAGATGCGGTAGAATGTTTGGGTTCTGTGAACCCAACTTATGGGGTAACCTTTATATTGAGTGATTTGAAACCGGGATGTACATTTACCGATGTTCAAATTAACTACGATACATTCTGTGATCCAAAGGCTTGGGTTCCTTTGGCTGGCTTGAGTCCTGGTGGACGTCCGTTGAACCCACCATTGCCATTCTGGAATACAGGTTATCAATTAGCAGGTAATCCTCCTTCAAGATACTCTCAAACTTACAGTCCTTCTTCAGTGTGTAACAACAAAACAAACTGTGTAACTGTAGGTATTATTGTTGGTAACGGTATTGCTAAGCCAGGTGGAAATAGTGCAAAACGTCCATTGTGTCAAGATACACACTACTACGATAAATTTGCTTGTTTCCCAATGATTGATACGGATTTTGAATTGATTACTCCAACTAAAAATGCATTGGGTGATTACAAAATCTGTAAGTGGGATGAAATCGTAGCACGTCCAAAATCCACTAACAAAACTAGAACTCGCGACGTTAAGTCATTGCGTTGGATGTTGTCAACTGGTAATGCGGGTCCTGATTACGCACGTAACTGGAACCAATATATCCAAGAAGATTATTTCCATTATCAAAAGATGAAAGGAAAGAATCCGAACTATATTTACAATTACATCGTACAAACTAGAGGAGAAGAAAACCCATTCCAAGCTCAATGTACCAACAATTGGTTTGATGGTAATTCTAAAACTACCGACGGTCCGGATACTATTGTTACTGCAGAGGTTCGTAAATACACCATGGGTGCTGACGTTTCAGCTGTATGGGATCGTATTAAAACACGTTTAGAAGATCGCGGATTTGATCCATTTGCCTTGGCAGATACACAAATTGCGAAGATGATTTGGAATAACAAGGGTGTAATTGGTCAGCCAAATACTGGAGCTTATGGTTGTATCGATACCACTGGTTTCGGTAAAGATATTAAGTTCTATTATGTTCCTGATTTAACACAAACAACTGTATTGCATTGGAGAGATTCTACAATTACTCCTTTGGATTCTTGGTACGATGGTGTTACTAAAAAGAAAATAGCAGCATATCGTTTTGTTCCAAGATGGGCTGGTTTCCACATCATAAGTTTAAGTATGACTTCGTCTAATGGTAAGTGTGACGCGATAAGTGCAATGCCCGTGATTGTTGGTTTCGCAATGTACATGGACAAATTTGCAGACTCTATCGTTTGTCAAAAAGAAGGTCAGTCGTTGCAAATTGCTCCTGACTACCGTTATTTCTCTACCGATCCATTGAACTTTGGTACTTGGGATTGGAATTACTACTGGAACACAGATCCTACCCAGAATCCAACGCGCTATGACTATTGGAAAGATCCCGCTCGTATTGCAGCAAGAATCCAAGGTGATATGAATAAAGAGTTCAGAACTAAGTGGGATTGGAGCAAAGAAGACGATGATGTAAATAATCCTAATACCATCTTTGGTGGTGGTGACTACGGTGGAACAGGATCTGGTACATCTACGAATCCTTGGGTTCAATTAGGTGGAGGATCAAGTATCTACTATCAAAATGACTCAGGTGTGTACACCTTCAGAAATATAGCAGGTGACTCAACTGGATGTTTGGATACAGTTTCTAAGAGATTATTTATTTCTCGTTTGGATGTGAAATTCGACTTGAATTTAGAAACTCCAAGTTGTAATACCATTATTGAATTCTTTGATTCATCCATATTGCACGATCCATGTTCTTGGGCTCTTAAGAATTGCAGTGGTCCAAAACCCATGGCTTGTGATTACATGAACAAATGGTGGATCGATTGGGGAGATGGATTTGATAACTACTACGAGCGTAAATCTATCAATGATGCTGGTTTACCACCTCGTATTGCTCATAAATATACTCGTAATGGTTGGTTCAAAATCAAATACGGTGTATTAACGGATCAAGGTTGTGGTGATACAATCGAACGTTGGGTGAAAATTCCTGGACCACGTCCTAAGTTTGAATTCACAACTAAAGCAGGTAATTTCGTTACAATCTGTGCTGGTGACAGCGTTGAGTTCAGTAACTTAACCGACTCTGCTACTGGTAATGCTCAATGGACTTGGTACTTCGGTGACGGTAGAATTGTGAATGATACAGTTCAACGTAACTTGTTCCACCAATACCAAAAACCAGGTTTGTATGAAATCTACTTACAACAATTCGACGATTTGATCATTCCTCCGAATATCAAGCGTACTTGTGATGCTACTTACCCAGATACTTTAGGTAAACAAGCTAAATTCAAAGTTTTGGTATTGCCTAGAGATTCCGTAAGAGGTTTAATTGTGAAACCTTCAATTTGTCCTGGTGATAGTAACGTATTCATCGATAACTCCGATACTATTTTGAAAGTGTACAAGTGGAAATTTGAACACTACAGCACTAAATTAGGTCGTTGGGTGGTAGATACAGTAACTACGAATAATAAGCGTTATGCTACTACATTCTCTGATCCAGGTACATACCGTGTAACACACTATGCTGACTACGATCCTCAACATCCACGTCCATGGTGTCCAACCGATATGGCTCCTCAAACATTCTTGGTGGACTCAGTATTCTCTGATTTCGATATTGATTCTGCGAACAAACCTGACTTCTATTTCACAAGAAAAGACGTTAACGGTACTTCTTGGAGATGGGGATTTGGTCACCAGAACGACATCGTAACTGGTTTCCCTAAAGATTTCTTGGAAAACTTGAAGTCTAATGATAAGAAGGTATCATGGTCTTACGATAGTTCTGATGTATACTGGGTATGTTTGATCACTAAGAACTCAACTGGTTGCGAAGACACACTTTGTAAGCCTGTAACTGTCGATCTATTCGTATACTTGGCTAACGTGTTTACTCCTGGTGATGGCAATGGCTTGAACGATGAGTACCGCGTGCCAATCCAAGGTCAAGATCTATTTGAAATCCGTATCTTTAACCGTTGGGGTGAAAGAGTGTTCATGAGTGAAGATCCTAAGGTTCGTTGGAACGGTAAGATCAATAATGATGGTCCAGACGCTCCAAGTGGAACTTACTTCTATCAGTTGCAATACCGCTTCAAGGGTAAAGAGAAGATCCACCGTTACAATGGTTCTGTGAACTTGATTCGTCCGAACTAATTTGGATTAATTCATAAGATCAAATTTGATCGCAACAACAAAAAAGTCGGGCTTTAACCCGACTTTTTTGTTGTTAGTTAACTGGTAATAAAAAAAACCTCAGCTGATTGAACGACTGAGGTTTTTTACTTGTTTGATTAAATTTAAGTTATAAATCTACATGGTTGATTCTTGACTTTTACGAATATCGATTAACTTAATCCAATAATCACACCATCCACAATGTCCATACCCATCGCAGCTGGTTCTTTGGGTAAACCGGGCATTCTCATGATGTCTCCGGCAACAGCAACAATGAATTCTGCACCGGCATTGATGATTAATTTGTCAATGCGAATCGTGAAATCTTTTTCGACACCTACCTTTTTCGCATTATCTGAAAATGAATATTGAGTCTTAGCAATACACACCGGCCACTCATGTCCGCCAAGAGCAATGATTTGCTTTAATGTGGATTTTGCAGAATCTCCTAAAATTATATTTTTACCCCCATAAACCTTCTGAACAATCTTCTCTAATTTCGTTTCAACTGAATCGCTTAGGTCATATGTGTGTTGGATTGCTTGTGAAGGTCGATTTTCGACGATTTCCACCACTTTCTTGGCTAATTCGACTGCTCCGTCACCTCCGTTAGCAAAACCTGTGTTACGGGCAAAAGAAGCGCCTAGTTGATTGCAGTAATCTTCGATGGCTTGTAATTCTTCTTCAGTGTCAAAGTGAAATTGATTCAATGCTACTACTACTGTTTGACCCAGGTTCTGTAAATTTTGAATATGTCGTTCTAAATTGGCCAATCCTTTCTTCAAACCTTCGAGATTGGGTTTCTTGATATCTGCTTCCGCCACAAAACCATGTAACTTCAAACTTTGAGTAGTAGTTACCAATACAGTAGCTTTAGGTTGAATTCCGGCAGCTCTACATTTGATGTTTAAGAATTTCTCAGCACCCAAATCACTTCCGAAACCCGCTTCCGTTACCGCATATTCACTGTGTTGTAGTGCTGCATAAGTCGCCATAATCGAATTGCATCCATGTGCAATGTTAGCAAATGGGCCTCCGTGAATAAAAGCAGCACCGCCTTCTAATGTTTGTACTAAATTCGGATTGATTGCGTCCTTTAATAAAATTGTTAAAGCTCCCACTGCACCCAAATCGCTAACTCTAAATGCGTTTCCTTCGTAGGTATATCCCAATAGGATTTGTCCCAAACGACGTTTAAGATCTTCGATGGATGTCGATAAACAAAGAATAGCCATGATTTCAGACGCCGGTGTAATGTCGAAACCAGTTTCTTGGGGAATTCCGTTCGTGCTTCCCCCGAGACCCGATAAAATGTTCCTTAAAGAACGATCATTTACGTCGAGAACTCGACGCCACAGCACGCTTTTTAACTGCGTGGGTTTCCCTTTGTGGTTGTATTGGTAATTGTCGATCAGCGCCGCCAGCGTGTTGTTTGCTGAGGTTATGGCGTGAAAATCCCCTGTAAAATGCAAATTGATATCTTCCATCGGAAGCACTTGAGAATATCCGCCTCCAGCCGCGCCACCTTTCATCCCAAAACAGGGACCAAGCGAAGGTTCACGTAGGGCTACAATGGCCTTTTTGCCCAGTTTTTGTAGACCTTGTGTCAAGGCAACAGAAGTAGTGGTTTTGCCGCTTCCCGATTTGTTGGGCGTGGTGGCAGTGACCAAAATTAAATTGGAATTTTGAATACGTTGAAGGTCCGCTTTAAAGTCTATCTTGGCTTTGTATTTGCCATAGGGTTCAAGGGATTCCTCCGCAACGCCAATCTCCTGAGCAACGGTGGCAATCGGCTTTAACTGAGCCTGCTGCGCAATTTCTATATCGCTTAACATTTCGTGAAAATAGCGTTTTTAAGCGTATTTCAAGTTAAACTTATGCACCGTAAAATATTTTATTCAATGGCTTTGCAATTTTTAAGCAGGTGCCGCGTTATCAATGTATTTTTGCAATATGCAATGGAACGACACCATCATCGCTTTAGCAACTCCTTCTGGTTCCGGTGCCATCGGTGTGGTGCGGGTTTCGGGGGATGATGCATTCCCAATAGTTTCGAAGTTGTTGCACAAAAACATCGATGCGGTTTCATCTCATTCCGTTTGTTTGCGTGAATTGTTCGATGATGAGGGTCTGATTGACGAAGCTTTGCTTACCTTGTTTCGAGGTACAAAAAGTTATACGGGACAACCTACCATTGAAATTGCTATCCACGGAAGTGATTATATAGCCCAGCGACTCATGAAAGCACTATTGTTTTCAGGTGCGCGAATGGCTGAACCCGGTGAATTTACTCAACGGGCTTTCTTGAATGGGAAATTGGACTTGGCACAAGCCGAAGCGGTGGCAGATATCATAGCATCCGAGCACAAATTCGCACACTCACAAGCCATGAATCAATTGCGAGGAGGTTTCTCCAGTGATATTCGAGATCTGCGTGAAAAATTGCTACACTTTACCGCATTAATTGAATTGGAATTGGATTTTGGCGAAGAAGATGTTGAATTCGCTAGTAGATCTGATTTAACGCTTTTGGTAACTGATATTCAACAACGGGTGGATGAATTGCGAGATTCATTTGCTTTGGGGAACGCTTTGAAATCGGGATTCGCTTTGGTATTGGCTGGACGTCCCAATGCGGGTAAAAGCACCTTGTTTAATGGTTTTTTAAATGAGGAAAAGGCCATTGTAAGCGACATAGCCGGCACAACCCGCGATGCCATTGAAGATTATGTACATTTTGGTGATCTAAAGGTACGCTTAGTGGATACGGCTGGAATTCGTGAAGCCACGGATGTAATCGAACGCGAAGGCATTCACCGCACATTCAAGCATGTAGAGGCATCGGGCGCAACGTTGTACGTTATGGATGCGTCGAGCATAACCGAGGAAGAGCTACGCAGTGATTTGACGTTATTATCGGAAAAAACCAAGCGTTTGTGGTTGGTAGCTAATAAGTCAGATTTGATTTCGGGGGATGGTAAACTGGACTCGTTGAAACGAGTGGCACTGGAGGTGTTGGGTGTGGCGAAAAATGCAAATACCGCTGGGGATGTATTCGGTAATCTAAATCAAACGGATGGGTTAACCCATAGAAGTGAGCATAATGGCCCTAGAGATTCAGCTAATATTAAGCAGGAGTTCGTTTTTGAAACGGTGGTAGCTAAGGACCGACAATCGGTTCGAGGATTGGTAGGGGTGTTAAGCGGAATATTTCAGGAACAGTTGTCGCAATTCCAGGGACAAACGGTTGTCACGAATGCCCGTCATGCTCAGGCCTTAGATATATGTTCGGAGGAATTGACTTTGATTTTGAGTGGTATTTCTCAGGGTCTCACGGGTGATTTACTCTCGTTCCATTTACGCAGCGGCATCGCCGCTTTATCGGCCATCACCGGCGAGATCGACAACGAAGAGGTGTTAGGGCATATATTCAGTAAGTTTTGTATTGGAAAGTAATTCGCGAATTAGTTTTGGTAACACTTCAACTTTAGGTGAGTATTGCATCTTTAAAACTTGAGCCAATTTATTGATTATATTTAAGGTAGGATTCACATGTCAATTTCCTAATTTATACGAGTTGTTAAGCTGATATGAACCTATTCAACTAGGAGACTTTGGAAGATATACAGACCTTTTTGTCTATTTTTATTTTTACCATTCTTTATTTTGGTTAAAGTCAAAAGTGAAGGTCTCGTCTAAATACTTTTCAATTATTTCACCTCCAATAATTACTGTATTATTTTGTTTAAACTTTTCACCGTTTTTGGTTAGTAAGGTTTCACAAGTCAATGGACCATCTAGCATCCCACTGGATGAAATAAAGAATAGCATTGAGCTAACCGTAACACGATATTTGCCTTCTTTGAATGAGACAAAAACATTTGCTGAAAAAGGATAGTTTAGAGGAACCGGTGTCTTCCAATATGAATAACCGTATTTTTTGTAGTCTATAATGATGTTTTTCAACTCCGCAGAAAAGAAAGTTTCACTAAATTGAACATTATGTATATTGTTTATTTTTGAAACTGCATGCTGTAGTTGTGCTTTAAGATCTTCTTTTGACATAGAATCAATTTCAAATACCCTTTCATATATAACTTTCTCTTTTTCTAATTTTAAATGGTTATATTGGGAAAATAGAACCATCGGTAGTAAGAAGATTATTGAGTAAACATATTTCATATACTACGAAGTTAACAAAAATCTATATTGAACAATTTTTGTGATATTATTTTTTCTGAAATTTTGATTGAAGGTTTTAAAATAATGGAAGGGGAAAGATTGAGGACAAAAATGATGTAGATTTTACCACAAACGGTTCATGTAGTTTCAATAGTTCAAATGGGATTTACATTGGGGCTCCCATTTATTCCATTGAGCCGTTAGAAATATCCCAAAAACGATTAAAAAACGCACTTATTTTTTCAATAACAGTCTCTCTTTTTTGTGATCTTTCTCCAGATGGTGAAAATCTTGAGACAGGTGGAAGAATTTTCGCTAAACTTGTTCCAGTTGTTTGTACATAACCATCTCTAAAAGCATTTTTTATGAATTTGTAAGTCTCATCTTTGTCCAGATTTTCATCTTGAATAATCTGATTTAATTCTTCATTTTTTTGCTCCTCAATGAAGTTATGCCAATCGTCTGAAACGTCTGAACCAGGGGTAAGCGAGATAATGAATTTCTCTATTAGATCCTTTTTGTTTCTCAATTCAACGCTGGAATCTATGGCTTTACTGATGCTAATGCGGATTTCTTTGTCTTTGATGTGACTTTCATGATATTTTGTAATCAATTCAATAATGTAGTCAATATTAATTTCTATCTGTTTAATGAGTTCCATCTCAAATACGATATCGTCATTAACATTTTCTGCATTACCAGTCTTTTTATTACGAAACTCGTGGTAAAGATTAATGTACATACTGTGATAGTCCTGCACATCTCTGTCACTCAATATTTCTTTTCCTGTGAACTCATCAAAAGCCGATAGGATATTTTTTGCTTTTAATATTGCCCCATAAAGCTTAATAAATGATTTCTGATTCTGTTCTCCAATTATTGGTTCACTCACAGGGTATTTTGTAATTAGTTCATCAATTAACGATACATAGCCAGGGATGTCTTTTTTGCCATCATTGTACCCGTTGTAGTATTCATCAAAGGTTTTTAGCAATACAATACCACCGGCTTCTTTATCTCCAAATAATGCAATGCTTTCATTAGTTGCTTTTTCTAGATTCCTAAAACAAACAATATTTCCGAAAGTTTTTACAGAATTTAATATACGGTTGGTTCTTGAATAGGCTTGCAACAGCCCATGCAGACGCAAGTTCTTATCTACCCATAATGTATTCAATGTAGTGGCATCAAATCCAGTGAGAAACATGTTTACAACAATAAGCAAATCAATCTCCCGATTCTTCATTCGCAGGGAAACGTCCTTATAATAGTTTTGAAATTTTTCGGATGATGTGTCGTAATTGGTTTTGAAAATCTGGTTGTAATCACTAATGGCTGTTTCTAGAAAATCCCTATCCGAAACACTCAGCCCCTCAGTGCCTTCTGAATTTTCATCTGGTAATCCATCTTCCTCTTCGTCGTTTACTCCAAAGCTGAAAATAGTAGCAACTTTAAAACGCTGTATCTCCGGCAAAGATTGCTGTTGCTTTTTGAACTCATTGTAATACAATTTGGCGAAATCAATAGAACTTACAGCAAATATGGAATTGAAGCCCGAGAGTGCAATCTTGGTTTTAACTTCTTCGATTTTATCCCTGTCTTTAGCCGATGCTACCTCGAAAATATTCTTAAGTGATGAGAAACTGTAAGGCTTACTGTTGCGCTTTGTCTTCTGATCGAAATGATCCAGAATATAATTCACAATATTGGTAATTCGCTTGGGTTCTGCCAAGGCTCGCTCTCTATCAATATCCCAAACCTTTTCATCTTTGATGTTTTCCTGCTCTTTCATGGTTGCAACATAATCAATCCGAAAGGGGAGGACATTTTTATCATTGATGGCGTTAACTATGGTATATGTATGTAACTTATTGCCAAAAGCTTGCTCCGTGGTTTTTAGATTGGGCTTATTGCTGCTGCTTGCATTAATTGCAAAAATGGGTGTTCCAGTAAAGCCGTATAAGTAGTATTTATTGAATGCTTTGGTAATGGCTTGGTGCATATCTCCAAACTGTGAACGGTGACACTCATCAAAAATGATCACAACAGGCTCATTAAATAAGCTATGATTCTTTTCTTTCTTTATCAGAATGGAAAGTTTCTGAATCGTTGTAATGATTATACTAGCAGTTGAGTCGCTGAGTTGTTTTTTTAGGATGGAAGTATTGGTGTTGCTATTGGCTGCTCCTTTTTCAAACTTGTCATACTCCTTCATGGTTTGATAATCCAGGTCTTTTCTATCTACCACAAAAAGTACTTTGGTGATAAAGGGCAACTTGCTGGCTAACTGAGCGGTTTTAAATGAAGTAAGTGTTTTCCCGCTTCCGGTAGTATGCCAGATGTAGCCACCTGCATCAATGGTTCCATAATTTTTGTAATTGTTGGCAATATTGATTCTGTCCAAAATTCTTTCCGTGGCTACTATTTGATAAGGTCGCATGGCCAACAACAATTTATCAGTAGTGAATACGCAATATTTGCAAATGATGTTTAGCAAGGAGTGCTTGGCAAAAAATGTACGACCAAAATCCATTAAATCGGTTATCGGTCTGTTATTTGCATCTGCCCACCAGGAGGTGAACTCAAAACTATTGCTTGTGCGTTTCCCTTTTTTAGGGCCACTTTGACTCTGCTCTTTTATATGCGAACTCCTTGTGGTATTACTGTAATACTTGGTGTATGTGCCATTGGAGATGACAAAGAGTTGAACATATTCAAATAAGCCAGAGCCCGCCCAAAATGATTCTCTGTTGTATCGATTTATTTGATTGAACGCTTCTTTAATATCTATTCCGCGTTTCTTTAATTCGATATGAACTAATGGTAAACCATTTACTAAAACAGTTACATCATAACGGTTGGGTCGTTTACCTTCCGCCACTTCATATTGATTGAGTACTTGAAGTTGATTGTTGTGGATATTCGATTTGTCTAAAAGATAAATGTTCTTTTTTGTGCCGTTGTCACAATCCAAAATTTGAATATGATCTTCTTGTATCAGCGTTGTTTTTTCTACAATTCCACTGTTCTGGTTAGCTATTTTGCTTTTAAAGAAAAGTTCCCACTCATTATCGCTGAAATTGTAATTATTCAATTTTTGCAACTGCAAGCGAAGGTTGTTGACAAGCTCTATCTCGTTGCTGATCGTTAAATATTCATATGCCTGATTTTGCAGTAATGCAATAAATGCCTTCTCTAACTGGTCTTCTGTCTGGTAAGTTGTTTGTCTTTTGTATGGGGACTGATATTCAGCAACAACAGTACTCTCAGTACTTTCGGCAACTATATTGTACTTATTCATTGCATACACTGTTAAAGGTCAATAATTGATTTCTGTAATACTCATATTGTTTTCTGCGTGTTTTAATTTCAGCAGGCAAACCAATGGAGATATCATTTAATAGTGCATGAAACTTATCGAGAATTGCCGCAATTCGTATTTGCTCTTCCATTGAAGGGACTGGAATTTTTGCTTTACTCAATCCGGCAGCATTTATAGATGAAATCTTTCCTGATGAAATATGTCGCTTTATTTGAGAATGGAAAATGTCAGTTTGTGTAAAGTGAGATACATAATTTGGGTGCATGTTATGGCTAAACGCAAAGCAAGCATCGTGAATGACAACTTCATTATCTCCGAGCCATGCAACACCTTGACCAATATCCTCGATAGTTTCACCTGCTGCAACAATTATAACATCTCCGTACTTAGCTGTTCTGAGTTTTGAAGCTAATGACGGGTTTAAAAATGATTTTGCTTCTTTTGCCCATATCTTGTAATGAGTGTACATTTCTCCATAATGAATACAGGGAGTGCCTTCGGACTGTATATCGGTTTTCACAAAACGTTTTCCTCTTGTAAATTCACCAAGTTCTTCTAGTGATTTCCACTCTACTCCTTTACCTTCAAAACTAAATAATGCATTCCTGTAAAAAAAATATTGTTTTTTTCTAGCTTCCAGCTCCGCTTCCAGCTCCGCTTCTAAAGATGTAAACTTATCTAAGATGCTTACTATTTCTTCTTGGATGGCGAGGGGTGGGATAGGCATAGTAAAGTTCTGCAACATTGGAAGAGTTATATATGGAACAGACCCTTTTTTTGAATGTTTGAAAATATATAATCTTAAATAGGCTTTAGCATAATAAAGAAAAAATCGAATATTAATGTTAGCTGTAAAATCATAAAGAACATACGTTCTTTGATACGCATTAAACTTCCCATTATAATAATTGATATGACCAACTTGGCTTCCATTCCCTGAAACTAATATTGCTTCAGTGTCAAAAGCATATTTATCTATTCTAAATTGTTTTTCATCACATGTAAAAAATGGAAATTGCCCTCCTTCGACCATTGCGTTTGCATTAAGTTTTCCCGTGGTAATTTTTGTGCAGATTTGTTCTAGGTGTTTATGTTCAACCCCATTGGGACAAAGCTGCTCTATTAGTTCATCTATTTTACTCATGCGCACCTCCTTCTAAATCAGCAATAATTTCATCAATGGCTATACGCAATTTATTTTGCTTAATCACTATTTCAGCAATATGGGCGTTCAGTACTTCAATATCTACTTCCTCATTAGTATTCTCTTGCTCTACATAGCTACTCACTGCAATATTATAATCATTATCCGCTATGTCTTTATTCAAAACCAACTTTGCAAAATGATCGTGGTCTTTTCTTTCGACATAAGCGTTAAGTACTTTCTTTCTATTGGTATCCGTTAGTTTGTTTTTATTACCTCCTCTTACAAACTCGGCAGAAGCATCAATGAATAAAGTCGCGTTATCTTTCTTACTTTTCTTCAATACAATAATGCAAGTACCGATAGTAGTACCAAAGAATAAATCAGGAGGTAGCTGTATTACCGCATCTATATAATTGTTGTCAATAAGGTATTTGCGGATTTTCTGTTCTGCACCACCACGGTATAAAACACCGGGAAACTCAACAATGGCTGCCGTACCTGATGTAGAAAGCCAGTGCAGCATGTGCAAGGTAAAAGCTAAGTCGGCTTTGCTTTTTGGTGCAAGCACTCCGGCAGGCGCAAAGCGTGGGTCGTTAATTAAAAGTGGGTTGGCATCACCTTCCCATTTAATCGAGTAGGGTGGATTAGAAACAATGGCATCAAATGGCTCATCATCCCAATGTCTTGGATCGGTTAAAGTATCACCGTGTGCAATATCAAATTTCTCGTAATTGATATCGTGTAAAAACATATTGATGCGACAAAGG
Organism: uncultured Rhizobium sp.; assembly: GCA_964415065.1. Classification (GTDB taxonomy): domain Bacteria; phylum Bacteroidota; class Bacteroidia; order NS11-12g; family UBA955; genus VMCP01. The sequence goes on along the minus strand of CAYPYX010000052.1, from coordinate 1,342 downwards.
TTATGGGTAGTAATATTTACCTCTTGTCCATAAAAACCCTGTCTAACATTATCCTTGCCTAATACTTTTGCAAACTTCAACAGCAAGGAACCGGAACCACAGGCAGGGTCATATACTTTGTTTACTTGCTTTTTGCCAACTACCGTAATTTCTGCCAATAGCTCAGATACTTCTTGCGGTGTAAAGAACTCTCCCCCAGATTTACCTGCATTGCTTGCATACATGGTCATCAGAAACTCGTAAGCATCGCCAAAGGTATCATTGGTATTTTCTTGATAATCGCCGAACTGCAATCCTCCAATGGCATCCATAATTTTTACCAATACCTCATTGCGTTTGGTTACGGTTGCACCGAGCTTGTTGCTGTTTACATCAATATCATCAAATAAACCTTTTAGGTCATCTTCGCTATCCGTTCCTTTAGCAGAGTTCTCGATGTTCTTAAAAACACGGCTTAAAGTTTCATTCAGGTTTTCATCTGCCTTTGCTTTCTTGCGAACATTTACAAACAACTCGGAAGGCAATATGTAAAATCCTTTCTCTTTTATGGTGTCCGTTCTGCCCAGTTCAGCATCTTTGTCAGAGATAGTAGCATAGTCAAAATTCTTATGTCCGGTTCGTTGCTCTTCTTTGTTAATGTAAGAAGTTAGGTTCTCTGAAATGAACCTGTAAAACAACATTCCCAATACATAGGATTTAAAATCCCATCCGTCAACACTGCCGCGTAAGTCGTTTGCTATTTGCCAGATGGTGCGGTGCAGCTCATCTCTTTCTTGTTCTCTTGTCATAGTTTGCTTATTGGTTCAAAATTCGTTTTACTCTCGTTTTTGTTTCTTCTGTTCTGTGGTCAATGTATTCCTCAGTAACGACACGAACAGGCATTTGATCTTCTAAGGAATGATTTGCCACCAAGTGAGGAGGTATAAAAACATTATCCCCAACTGCATCTGGCTTGAAAAAAGCGAAGCCCTTTTGTTGGTTTATATTTATCACTTTGCCCATTATGGAATCTTCAGCTGATTCAGGTATAGACTCTACTACATTGGCAATTCTTATCCAGTTCTCAGTCTTAGGGTTTGTATCTACATATAGCTTAAACCAAGTAAGCACATCTAAAAGTTGAAATAGCACACTCCTAAAAAGGTATGGGGTTTTGATTGTTTTAACATGCAAATCGATATTAGACCTGTGAGAACCTGCTTGCGTTATAGAAAGTATGCTTCTCAAAGAAGAAGCAATAAGCAATGGCAAATGGGTTTCTTCTGAATGCTGATAGCCCTTTTCAATGAAAGGAGTACCGTCAGCCGCTTTACCAGCTAAAAATTTGCTACTCTCATTTAAC
>CAYPYX010000051.1:10573-16398 GCA_964415065.1 uncultured Rhizobium sp. | reverse complement strand
TTTTGTCGTTTAGATAATATGTGCAGAAAATCAGACGGAATGGTATGGGTTGCTCTTAAATCAGATCTGCAAGGCTTTTGCCTTTAAGAAATTCAACATTAATATCGCGCAACTCTTTGTATACACTTCGGATTTTACAGTTTTCTACGTCCTCACAATCGTCGCAAGGTTTGAAATACTTATAAGTTACGCACGGAATTAACCCAATAGCACCGTCAAAAAGTCGCATAATTTCTACCAAATGAATATCATAGTTTGGTTTTAGTAAAAAGTACCCTCCGTTTTTACCTTTTTTACTTCCCAAAATTCCAGACTTTACCAATTCGGTTAAAATTGATTCTAAAAACTTAAACGGTATTCCTTTTTTCTGAGAGATCTCCTCAGTAGTTATATATGTATCTGAGGGATTTTTTGCAATGTATACCAGCGCGTCGAATGCGTATTTAACTTTCTTGGTAATCACAATTGCAAAATAAACAGATTATAATTAGCATCTGTATGCATTTTTAATTAATCTCTTGTATCTCACTGTCAATGTTAAAACAAAAATTAAAATCTAACAGGTTAACAAACAGATAACAATAATACCCTATAATTTTAATAGGTTATTTGTAAATTTGCTCAATTCAAATAAAACCTATAATCAACTTTGAAGGAATTATTAATCTCAGAGCCTGAATAATTTAAACTTATCCAACAGAAATATCCCATTTTAATGAACAATAAAACACCTTTTTTCAGGCCATCAATTTCTCAGATGATTGAAATTGCCATACTTGCGGGTAAAGAAATAATGAAAGTGTACTCACAGAAGGGTCCTATATTAACTAAACAAAAGTCCGACTACAGTCCGTTAACAGAGGCTGATTTAAATTCAAATCAAACCATTGTTTCAGGTCTTAAGAACATCAATACTGCGCCAATAATAACTGAAGAAACCTCCATTCCAGATTACACAATTCGCAAAAATATGCCAGCCTTTTGGCTTATCGACCCTTTAGATGGCACTAAAGAATTCATTAATGGAAATAACGAATTCACCGTTAACATTAGTTGGGTAGAACGAAATTCAATAGACAAATTTGAACCCATTCTTGGAGTGGTATATGCACCTGCTAAACGTGTAATTTATTGGAATGATGATCATTTTGCATACAGCGGAGTTATTTCCGAACAGTTTGAGCTAATTGCAAATACCGTAAAAAAAATCAAATGCAATAACTTAATTCGACCATTCACTATTGTGGGTTCACGTTCTCATAGCAACTCTGAAACTGAATCGTATATTAAAATTTTAGAACAAAAAAATGGGCCACTATCATTTATTTCAATGGGATCAAGTTTAAAAATCTGTTTAGTAGCGGAAGGAAAAGCATCCGTTTATCCTCGACTATCACCAACAATGGAATGGGATATCGCATCAGCTTACTCTATAGCCAAAAAGGCAGGTTGTTTATTTTACCAATTCGACTCTTCTTCCATTGAAAACACATCCATTCCAATGGAATTTAATAAGGAAGATTTACTTAATCCCTATTTTATTGTTTCTGCCAAATAAATCCCAAAAGCCAATTAAGATGAAAACCGCTTTAAAGGAATCTGATAAATTCAGACACGTATTAAAAACGATTTCCTGGAGAATTGTTGGAACTATTGACACTATGATTGTTTCTTATATTATTACAGGTTCAGCGAAAATAGGCCTTGCTATTGGTGGATTTGAGGTTTTCACCAAAATGATTTTGTATTACTTTCATGAACGCATCTGGTTCAATTACATACGTATAGGAAGAAAAACAGAAACCTCTTCAATTGTAAATAACCGCCCATTTTAATTCATATCGAATCTTCTAATTTCATTCATCCCCTCGAAGCATGCAAATTTTCCCTCAAGAATACCAAATAAGCTTAATCGATAGAATTAAGCAAAATGAACATAAACCACTAGTTGTGTGGTTAACGGGATTAAGTGGTGCAGGAAAATCCACCATTGCGAATGCTGTTCAAACCGAGTTGTTTACTCAAAGCAAATTAGTTGTTGTATTAGATGGTGATAACATTCGAAGTGGTTTGAATCGAGACTTAGATTTTAGTGATTCATCAAGAAGCGAAAATATTAGAAGAGTGGCAGAAGTGGCATTACTTTTTGCTAATACTGGTTTCATCGTAATTGTATCTTTCATTTCTCCTTTTGAAGCAGATAGACAGCAAGCGAAAGACATTATTGGAGATCACCTATTTAGAGAAGTTTACATTGAAGCAGATTTAAGCCTTTGTGAATCTCGTGATGTAAAGGGACTCTATCGGTTAGCTAGAGAAGGGAAGTTAGCAAATTTCACTGGCATAGATTCGCCTTATCAAATCCCACAACAATCACATTTAACTTTAAATACTCAAAGTCAAACACTTGAACAATCAACGATCCTACTTACGGATTTTATTTCAAACCAAGTTTCATTGAGTAAAACTGAATAATAATCAATTAATACAAATAGAGAATACAATGGATTTTCGTTTAAAACATCTTCAGGAATTAGAGGCTGAAGCCATTTTTGTAATCAGAGAGGTATACGCACAATTTCAAAATCCAGCTATTTTATTTTCGGGAGGAAAAGATAGTATTGTTTTAACTCATCTAGCTCAAAAAGCATTCTGGCCAGCAAAAATCCCTTTTCCATTAGTGCATATAGATACAGGGCATAATTTTCCTGAAACCATTGTATACAGAGATAATCTTATTGAAAATATAGGGGTTAAACTCATTGTTGGTTCAGTTCAAGAGTCCATCGATAAGGGTAGAGTAGTCGAAGAAACTGGCTTAAATGCATCTCGCAATGCTTTACAAACCACAACTTTACTTGATACCATTGAAAAATATAATTTCGACGCATGTATGGGTGGAGCTCGCAGAGATGAAGAAAAAGCAAGGGCTAAAGAGCGTTTTTTTTCTCATAGAGATGACTTCGGACAATGGAATCCCAAAAAACAACGTCCCGAATTATGGAATCTCTTTAATGGTAAGAAAAATCAAGGTGAACATTTTCGGATTTTTCCAATTTCCAATTGGACTGAAATGGATGTTTGGCAATATGTTTTATCGGAAGGTATTCAGTTGCCATCATTGTATTTTGCTCATGAGCGTGAAGTTTTTTTTAGAAACGGTACTTGGATTTCAATTGGCCCATATGTACAGCTTCGCGAAAATGAATCCCCCGAAAAAAGAATTGTACGATATCGAACTTGCGGAGATATGCCTATTACTGGTGCTGTTGAATCGAATGCAGCCACTTTGGAAGAGGTAATTTCTGAAATTTCGGCAACCAGAACTACAGAACGAGGATCGAGAGCCGATGATAAGCGTTCAGAAACCGCAATGGAGGACCGCAAAAAGCAAGGTTATTTTTAATTATGGAACTAAACAACTACTTAAATATGGAATTGCTGCGATTCACAACTGCTGGCAGTGTAGACGATGGCAAGAGCACGTTAATCGGAAGATTATTATACGATTCCAAGTCCATTTTCGAGGATCAACTCGAACAAGTAAAAGGAAGTTCAGTGCGTAAAGGTTTGAATCATCTTGATTTAAGTCTTTTAACGGATGGATTAAAAGATGAGCGTGAGCAAGGGATTACTATAGATGTAGCGTATCGATATTTTGCAACCCCAAAACGTAAATTTATTATAGCCGATACACCGGGACATATTCAATACACGAGAAATATGGTTACGGGTGCTTCTACTGCAAATGCAGCATTAATCTTAATTGACGCTCGTAAAGGAGTTACTGAACAAACATTTCGACATTCCTATTTAGCCTCACTTCTGCAGATTCCACACTTAGTAGTTTGCGTAAATAAAATGGATTTAGTGGATTTTAGTGAAAGAGCTTATCAAAGTATTGTTGATCAGTTTGAATCTTTTGCATCTAAACTTACCGTTAAAGACATACGTTTTATACCTATTTCTGCATTAAATGGAGATAATGTTGTGAACCGATCGGAGAATATGAATTGGTATCAAGGAGCTACATTATTGTATCATTTGGAAAGCTTGCATATTGGGTCTGACGAAAACCATATCGATACTAGGTTTGCTGTTCAAACAGTAATTCGTCCTCATTCCAACGAATACCATGATTTTAGAGGATATGCGGGTAGATTAGATGGTGGAATACTACGAATAGGTGATAAAATTCAGGTACTACCTAATGGTTTCACTTCTACTATTTCGAGTATTTTCTTGGGGGATAAAAGACTCGAAGAAGCATTTGCTCCCATGTCAATTACGATTACACTTTCAAACGACATTGATATTAGTCGTGGAAATATGTTGGTCAAACCTAATAACCATCCTCAAAAAACCAAAGAATTTGACGCAATGTTGTGTTGGTTTAATGAAAAACCTCTCAATCCAAATTTGAAGTATATCATAAGACAAACCACCAATGAAGTAATGGGTAAAATACAGGATATTATCTACAAAATGGATATTTCTACCTTAACCCGAAATACAACAGATAAGCATATTGGTATGAATGATATTTTCCGAGCAAAATTTAGAACGAATTTGGAAATTTTCATGGATCCCTACCAGCAAAATAGAAAAACTGGGTCTATTATAATTGTGGATGAATCAACGAATGAAACAGTCGCCGCTGGAATGATATGCTAATTTTTTATCGTTGAATACAACTTCAACACAAATTAAATATTGAATAAATATTTTGTTAACATATAAAATATATTAAAGAAACATTAAAATATTATATAATTGTATATCAATATTTTACAATTGAATAAAAATAAATAAATTACAAAAAATATTAATTCATTTTTTCTTCATATTGAAATAACTTCTTGTAAATAATCCGGGTCTAGTTTTGCTACATCATGAAAAAATTACTTTTCTCGGTTTTCACATTTGCATTTGCTGGTATTGCATCAGCACAAAATGCAGACACCTTTGCTTTAAATCGCATTGGTAAAGAAGTTACATTGAGCGACATTCGTTCTGATTACAACGGTTGCGGATGTTATGTAATGGACACTACTTTCTTTGTAGGTACAGTATCTGGTAAAGCAACTGTTAAGCGTTCAGGTGCATTACGCGGTTATTCTAATGTTGGAACTCGCGGTGTTGCCATCACAGCAGCAGATCAAGGATGGACAGTTTCTGGTACAAAATTAACTTTAAACAAACCTTGTTACTACTTACCAGGTGTGGTTCACATTGACTCTGGTGTTACATTAAATATCCCTGCAGGTACTGTGTTTTACGGTTCTAAATCAACTTTCTCTGCATTTGTACAATTACCTAAATCTGTAGTATTTGCAAAAGGTACTGCAGGTTCACCTATCGTTTTCACTTCAGCTATGGCTACTCGTGCTCGCGGTGATTGGGGTGGAATTGTAATTGCTGGTCGCGCTCCTATCGCAGGTGACGTTTCTGCTTTCAACGCTACTAAGGTGGGTAACCTTTCTTACATTGAGGGATTAAGCAAAGCTGCTCCTTACTTAGTAGGTGGTGCGGTTGAAAATGACAATAGCGGTATCTGGTCTTATGTTCAATCGAACTATGCTGGTTTGAACGTTGGTGCAACTGGTTCTGGTAACGAATTGAATTCATTCTCTTTGTATGGTGTTGGTAAATTGACCAAAATGAACAACTTGCAAGTTGCATATGCAAATGACGACGCTATTGAAATTTTCGGTGGTGCTGTAAACATTTCTAATGCTTTCATTTTAAATACTTTGGATGATGATATCGATTTAGATGGTGGTTACCAAGGTACTATCCAAAACGTATTAGTTTACCGTTTAGAT